>DASQJC010000364.1:0-5973 GCA_035631255.1 Candidatus Eremiobacteraceae bacterium
CTCGTGAAGTCGTCCGGCGATCCGAACGTCGACAATGCGGCCCTCACGGCCGCGCGCGCTTCGTCGTTCGCACCCGCGACGGAGAACGGTCTGCCGGTCCACGGCACGTGCGATCTCGATTTCCCGTCGCCGGCGTCGCAAACGACGTAAACCCGGCGAACACGATCACCGCTCCGACCAGCGAGACGAGCGATGCGAAAGCGCGCATAACGGCGCGCGCGCATGAGCTCGGGTTCGATCTCGTCGGCTTCACCGATGCCGCGCCATTCCTCTCGACGATGCGCGTCTTCCAAGATCGGTTTGACAGCGGATTGCTCGGACAATGGCGCTACACGAACGATAGCATCCGCAAACGCTGCACGCCCCAAGACGCGCTCGCGGAGGCGCGCTCGATCGTGTGCACGGCGACATCGTACGCCGTCGGCGAGCAACCCTACGATCCGAACGCGCCGGGTCTTCGGGGCGCGATCTCGTGCCACTCGTGGGGTCGCGACTATCATCGCGTCATCGGGGGAAGACTGCGCGAACTCGCGCGCTTCATCAGCGACGCCTTTCCCGGCAGTCGTTGCCTGCCGTGTGTCGACACCGGTCCGCTCGTCGACCGAGCGGCGGCGGTGCGCGCCGGCATCGGCTGGTTCGGCCGAAACGGCAACGTACTGACGAAGCGATTCGGATCTTGGGTGCTGCTCGGCGAGCTCATCACGACACTGGAGATCGAACCAGATGATCCCCTCGAGACGAACTGCGGCACGTGCCCGATCTGCATCGAGCGTTGTCCGACCAAAGCGATCGGCGAAGACGGGTCGATCGACGCGCGACGCTGCATCTCCGATCTCACACAATTGAAGACGCCGATCCCGCGCGAGCTGCGCGAAGCGATCGGTAATCGTCTGTGGGGCTGCGACGATTGTCAAACGCCGTGTCCGGTGAACGAGACCGAGAGCGTCGCCGCCAACCGCTCGACGCAAGGGAATCCATTCGCGCCGTTGCCGCAAGTCGGCACGTCGATGGATCTCACAGCGGTGCTGCACATGACGAAATCGCAATACCGGGATTGGTTCAAACCGACGTCGATGGCGTGGCGCGGCAAAGCAGTTCTCCAGCGGAACGCCGCCGTCGCGCTCGGCAACTCGCGCGATCGGCGCGCCGTGCCGCATCTCATCGTCGCGCTCGACGATCGAAAATCGCTCGTCCGCGGCCATGTCGCGTGGGCGCTCGGGCGCTTAGGCGGCGACGATGCGCGAAACGCTCTCAAGAAACGCCTCGAAATCGAGGACGATGCGTGGGTCCGCGAAGAGGTCGAACTGGCGCTCGGCTCAGCCTGAGCAGGCGCCATCGCGCGCGGTCCGCAATGTTCCAACTCTTCGCACACGAACGCGCCACGACCAAGGAGAACCCTGATGCCCATCGATCTCGGCAAGCTCGAAATCACGTTTTGCGGACACGCGACCTTCGCCATCAAAACGCCAGGCGGAAAGCACATCATCGTCGATCCGTTCCTCAGCGGCAATCCGGCTTGTCCGGACAACCTGAAGCAGCCGAAAGAACTCGACGCGATCTTCCTGACGCACGGCCACGGCGACCACCTCGGCGACACGGTCGCGCTCGCGAAGAAGTTCGACGCCACCTGCGCGACGATCATCGAGCTCGGCGCATACCTGACGAAGCACGGTGTGAAGAAGGTCATCGGCTTCAATAAGGGCGGATCGACCGACGTTGCCGGCGTCCACCTGACGATGACGCACGCCGTCCATTCGTCCGGCGTTCAAGACGGCGATTCGATGTGGTATGCGGGCGAGGCCGCGGGCTTCATCATGCGCTTCGAGAACGGCGTCAAGATCTATCACGCCGGCGATACATGCGTGTTCTCCGACATGAAGCTCATCGGCGAGATCTATAAGCCCGACATCGCGATGCTGCCGATCGGCGATTTCTTCACGATGGGTCCGGAAGAGGGCGCATACGCGATCCGCCTGCTCGGCGTCAAGACGATCATCCCGATGCATTACGCGACATTCCCGGTGCTCACCGGTACGCCCGCGAAGCTGCGCGAGCTGACGAAGGATGTGGCCGGTCTCGAGATCCTCGACGTGAAACCGGGCGAGACGCTCACCGGCCAGCTGAAACGGCTTGCGGCGGTCTAGGGCGTGAGCCGAGCTTCGCTCGGCCTACGGTCGAGCTAAAGCTCGACCACTACAGCTCGACCGCTACAGCGGATTACGACAAGTCACGAAGTCTTCACGACGATCTTGCCGACCAGCTTGCCGACCGCGTCCGCGCGGTCGGCACTGTTGCTCAAGTGGCGATAGATCTCGCGCAGCTTGAACATCTCGTGGAAGTCGTGGCCGTCGAACAGCTCGGCGAGCGTCGTCCGGTAGAGGATCTCCATCCGGTTCTCGCTGTCGCTCGCTTCCCGCGCGGAGATCAACGCCGTCGTGCTGTCGCGCGATATCGCGCTCACCGCTGAGCGGATCGAAACGGCGGCTTCGACGAGCAGTTCGCACATCGCGCGCATCGCCGGCGTGCTCTGTTGTTTGAAGAGCGCGATCTCGACAGCCGCGCTCGCGATGTAATCGAGCATGTCGTCGAGCGCCTCGCCGAGATTGTAGAGATCTTGGCGATCGAGCGGCGTGACGAACGTATCGCTGATCGCCGCGACGAGCGCCCGCAAAAGGTCGTCGCCTTTGTGCTCGAGCTCATCCACCACCGTCGCGAGTTCGGCCTTGCCGCTGTCGACGTAGGCGGAAAGGGTGCGCGCGGCTTCGAGCAACGTCGACGCGTGCTGGTCGAGCAGGTCGAAAAAACGCTTGCCGGGTGAACTGCGGAAAAGATCGCCGAGCCACATGATCGTCTCCTAGACCGAGCGGATGACGAGGCCGGCGAGCGCACCCGCGGCGAGCGCCGCAGGCACGGTGACGATCCAGGCCATCACGATTTGCGCCGCCGCGCGCCAATGGATGGCGCGCGGGTTGACCACCGCGCCGACGCCGATGAGCGCCGATGCCGCGACGGCGGTGGTGCTGAGCGGGCCGCCGAGGAGCGACGAGCCGATGACGGTGGCCGCAGATGCGGCTTCGGTCGCGAGCGCCGACTGCGGACGGATCGAGAAAAGCTTGCCGCCGATCGTCCGCGCGATCCGCCCGCCGCCGAAGATGAGTCCGATGACGAAGGCGACCCCGGCGACGACGAAGGTCCAGATCGGGATGACCAACCTTCCAGTCGATACGGCCGCGCCGAGAAGGCCCGCCGTACGTTCGAGATCGTTCGCGCCGTACGCCATCGCAAGCGCGAGCGTCGTCACGTGCTGAAGGGCGACGATCCGTTCGCCCGTTGAACGATGCACGCGCGCGAGCACCCAAGCGATGATGGCATACGCGAACGCGCCGGCCGCGACGCCGATGACGACCGACCCGACGAGCGAAAATGCGACGAGCTCGACGCCTTGCCAGTGGACCGCACCAAGGCCGGGCCCGCTCCACAAAGCGCCGACCATCGAAGCGAAAAGTGCGGCGGAGATGCTCGTAGGGACGCGGGCGGCGAACGTCGCGCTCACGGTGGCGATCGCGCCGATGATCGCTGCGAAGAGCTGGGCGGCTCCGATCGTCGCGTAGTCGGCGACTCCAGATCCGGTTGTCTGCGCGACCGCCGTGCCGAATAAGAACGGACCGGCGAATGCACCTATGACGATGAGCAGAACGGCTCGACCGGGTGGAATCGTCCGGCTCGCTGCTGACAATGCGAAAAGGTTGCCGCCATCGTTGAATCCCGCGACGATCGCGAGGACGACTGCGGCGGCGATCGCCGCGGCTATCACAAGATCGATTTGCCCAAAGCGGAGCAGATAAGCTCCATGGCGACGCGCGCGGTCTTCACACCGTCGTCGATGACGGGATTCACCTCGACGATTTCGAGTGAATGCGCGGTGCCGCTCTCGGCGACGATCTCCATCGCGAGGTGCCCTTCGCGATACGTGAGGCCGCCTTGCACCGGTGTTCCGGTCCCCGGCGCTTCCCCCGGGTCGATCGCATCAATGTCGAAGCTCACGTGGACCGAAGACGGGCCGCGAGCGGCTATCTCCACCGCGCGCTCCATGACCTTCGACATGCCGATGCGGTCGATATCCGACATCGTGAATGCGGTCATGCCGCGCTCGCGGATCTGGCGCTTCTCGCCTGGGTCGAGGTCGCGCAGCGCGACGAAAACAGTTCTCGATGCGTCGATCGACGGCGTTGGAAACTCTTTCGGGTCGAACAGGTCGCGCATGTCGCCGAGCGCGGCGCCGACGGGCATGCCATGCAGGTTGCCCGTCGGACTCGTGGCCGGCGTATTCGCATCGGCATGCGCGTCGATCCAGATGAGGCCTTGCGCGCCTTTGACGCGAGCGCAGCCCGCGAGCGCGCCGATCGCGAGCGAGTGGTCGCCGCCGACGACGATCGGGAAAGCGCCGGAAGCGAGCGAGCGCTCGATCGCATCGGCGATCGCGCGTGATCCGGCCAAAAGCATATCGAAAGAATGCGGCTTGCCTGGTCCGGCCGCCGCCGCATCATCCGCCGGCACGGCGATGTCGCCGGTGTCGCGCACGCGATAGCCGAGCGCTTCGATGCGCTTGACGAGACCGGCAGCTCGGATCGCCTGCGGACCGAGACGGGAACCGCGGCGACTTGCGCCGGCGTCGACCGGAACGCCGATGATCTCGACGAGCCTCGAGAGATCGAGCGAGCCGGAAAAGGGCATGCGGGCGACCCTCATACTGTAAGACGCGTCACCGCGACTGCGCGGCCGCGACACGTTCGCGTCGGTTGGAGCGGTCGACCTTTATGGTCGACCGGCTTAACGTCGCCTTGCCTCTGCCGATAACCGGAAGATGCGGCCGGCATTTCTCATCGCCCCGCTCATGGCGGCGGCGGTCATCGCGTTCTCGAGCATTCAGCTTGCGGCCGCCGACGAATCGACGTTCGACCTCGATTTCAGCGCTACCGGGCTGCACGAACTCGTACCGCAGCTCATGGATCTTGCCGCGCACACCGATGGGCTCGTCGCGCTCAGCATCGGCGACCTGCAGACCGGCCACGCGATCGCAATCAACGGCGGCGTCAATCTGCCGGCGGCGAGCACGATAAAGATCCCGGTGATGGTCGAAGTCTTCAAACAGATCGCAGCCGGTCGGTTCACAGAAGACCGGACGGTCATGCTCCTCGATCAAGACCGCGATTGCGGTTACGGCTCGCTTTGCGATGCGCCGTGGGGATCGCAGTATCAGGTGAGCGACCTGCTCGAGCGCATGATAGACGTCAGCGACAACACCGCGACGAACATGCTCATCCGTCTCGTCGGCCGCTCGTCGATCAACGCGACGATGTCGAGCCTCGGCTTGACGCAAACGCGGCTCGGCGACAGCATCCGCAGCGACGGCGACATCCGCGTCTTGCGGACGAGCGCCGACGATATGCTTCGCTTATTGTCGCTGATCGCGGCGAGGCGTGTCGTCGATCCGCAGGCGAGCGGGGACATGCTTGCATTGCTCGCGGGGCAGCGACACAACACGCTACTGCCCGCGCTCTTGCCTAAAGGGCTCGTCGTCGCGCACAAGACCGGCACGCTTCACGACACGCTGAACGACGTCGGCATAGTCGAGCTCGCCGGCGCTCCTTACGTGATCTGCGCCTTCTCGACACACCTCGACGACCTCGATAATGGCCAGCGATTCATCCGGCAAGCATCGCTTTTGACCTTCGAGAGCTTCCGCCGCACCGCGATAGCCCGTTCCGACGCGAACGGCCGTTTGTGACGCCCGTCACGACTGTAGAGCATCCGAGCAAGCCCGCTCCCCATATCTACTAGACTAGGCGATAAATTTCTAAGGGGGCCTGGTGTGCGGCGTCACGGGAGCACGTGCGCCGTAGTCATATAGGTAGTGGGAAAGTTCTCGGCAGCAAGCGTGGCTTTGGCAGAAGACCACACACGGATCGAGGC
>DASQJC010000365.1:0-9077 GCA_035631255.1 Candidatus Eremiobacteraceae bacterium
TGCGAGTCTGTGGTACAATACATAAAGAGCCCTCCAGACGGTGGTTGGTTAGCACAAACACCGTTCAGGAAGGCTCTCGCTTTATCCTAAATCACGCGTAGCGAAGGTTCGTGGACACTACACTAAAGCTCGACCGCTACAACTATCAGGTCACAGAGTCAGGTACGCGTCGAGTTCCCACGGCGTCACTTGCGTGCGGTACGATTCCCATTCCGAAAGCTTTGCCTCGCGGAAACGGTGATAGCTGTGGTCGCCGAGCGCAGCGCGCGTCACCGCATCGCCGTCAAGCGCGACGATCGCTTCTTGCAACGACGTCGGCAACTGGTCGACGCCGAGATCCACGCGTTCGTCCTCGAGCATCGTCGAAACATTCAAGTCGACGGGATCGCCCGGCACGAGCTTGCGTCGAATACCGTCGAGGCCGGCCTTCAATATGCACGCGAACGCGAGATATGGATTGCACGACGGATCCGGCGAGCGTAGTTCGACGCGGACCTCGCCGCCGCGTTCGTCCGGCACCCGGACGAGCGAGCTCTTCGCCCGCTGCGACCACGTGACGTACGACGGCGCGTCGTAGCCGGGCACCAGCCGCTTGTACGAATTCACCGTCGGATTCGTGATCGCGGTGAAACCGCGCGCATGCGCGAGCAGCCCGCCGACGTATGCAAGGCCGATCTCGCTCAGATTCGCGAGCGCGTCGGCGGCTAGAAAAGCGTTCGCTCCATCCGCCGCAGTCAAGTACTGCGCGACATGGAGCCCGCTGCCGTCGCGATGGAGCACGGGCTTCGGCATGAATGTCGCGTTGAGACCGTGGCGGGCGGCGATGGTCTTCACGACGACTCGCGCGGTCGCGACACCGTCGGCGAGCGCCAACAGGTCGGTCGCGGCAAGGTCGATCTCATGCTGGCCAGGCGATACTTCATGATGTGTGGCCGAAACGCGGATGCCCATGTCCTCCAGAGCAAGGGCCGCATCGCGGCGCGCGAGATCCCCGCGATCCATCGGACTCAGGTCGAAGTACGAGCCGGTATCGGTCGTCGAAACCGAAGCTCCGCCGCTCGCCGGGGTCTCGAAAAGAAAGAACTCGAGTTCGGCTGCAGCGCGGACACCGTAGCCGAGCGTCGTCGCTTCATCTAAAGCGCGTCGCAGCGTGCTGCGCGGGCAACCCTCAAACGGCGATCCGTCCGGATTCTTGACGTCGCACATGAGCCGCGCTTCGACCGGCGCTCCGGGCGCCGTCGGAAGCACTGCGAACGTCGCCGGGTCGGGCATGAGGTACATGTCGGCTTCTTCGAAGCGGACGAACCCTTCGATGCACGAACCGTCGAACACGACGTTGCCGTCGAGCGCGGCATCGAGCTCTTTCGCCGGGATCGCGACGTTTTTCGTGACGCCGTGGATGTCGTTGAATTGCAGGCGGACGAACTGGACGCCCAGTTCGCGCGCTTTCTTCGGGATGTCGCGTTTCGTCATGCCAAGCCTCTGTCGTCGTCCGAATGCATCTGCCGGATGGCGAGCGCGGCGCGGACGCCGAGTTGGTCGTCGGGACTATTGAGATCGACTTTGAGGATCTGCGCGATCTGGTTGAGCCGGTAGAAGATCGTGTGCCGGTGGACGGAGAGCCGCTCTGCCGCTTCCTTTACGTTCTCGCCGACTTCGAAGAACAGCCGTAAGGTCTTGAGCAATTCGGTCTTGTGTTTGCGATCGTAGGCGACGAGCGGCTCGATCATCGCGTCGGCGAAACGCGCGAAAGCTTCGCGGTCGGCGCCGGCGTGCAGCAGCGCGTGGACGCCAAGATCGGCGTACGTCGTGACGCTGCCGCGCCCGCGTAGGCGCCGCCCGAGAACGAGCGCCTGTCGCGCTTCCTTGAACGACTGTGCGAGGTCGAGCGGATCTGCGTGATGGCCGCCGATGCCGCATGTCACGGAGCGTGCGGTGCCTTGCGCCTGCAGATCGCGGACTGCATTCGCGGCCGCCTGTCTCGCGCGAGCGACGTCGGCTTGATGCCGCACGCCGAAAAGCGCGAGGACGTGCCCTCCGGCCGGCACCGGCGGACACACGGCATCAGTCGACGCCAGCGCTTGTGCGATCGCGTCGCGAACGGCAGTCGGCGAAGCGCCTTCGACGTCGAACAGCGCCGCGACATACGACGAGGCGAGCGTGATGCCAACGGCCGCGGCGTCGTCTTTCAAAGCGGCGACGTCCGCGTAACCGCCGCTGAGCACGCGATCCCAAAATGCACGTCGTGCTTGCGACTTGCCCGCGCCGCGGCGGACGCGCTCGACGCCCGCTGCGCCGGCGATGACGCGCAATGCCGCCGATACAGCCGACGCCGGCTTGCCCGCGACGAATACGGTCACATAGCCGGCGACACCATCGGAGTCCGGGGCGCCGGGCATCGGCGCGCAGAAGGCGGTGATCCGATCGTCGATCTTCGCACGGGCTATGGTGCTGTCGGCACCATCCGATAAAGGTGCACCGTTGAGATACGGCGCGAACGACGTCGGCAGCGAACCGGCGGCAGACGGACCTTCGGCGAGTGCGAGATGGCGCCACTGCTCGTCCTCAACCAGGACCGCGCCTTCGACCGCCTCGGCGAGCAGTTGCGCGAGTGCTTTGATACCGCCGCCGCCGGTGATGATCCGAGCAGCCCGGTCGGCGAGTTGAGCGATCTCGTCGGCGGTCATGATCCCGCGCCCGTGATGGTCACGAACAAGTAGCCGAGCGTCGCGGCGATGACGCACGCTGCGGTCACCCATGCGATGACGTTGAAGATACGCCCGTTCACATGCTTGCCCATGAGCGACTTATCGTTGATGAGGATGAGCATCGCTATGACGACGACGGGCAAGAGCATGCCGGATATGACTTGCGACCAGAAGATCATCGAAAGGAGCGGTGCATGCGGGATGAGCACGGGCACCGCGCCGAGCACGATGATGACGAGGTAAAGCGTGAAGAAGATCGGCGCCTCGCCGAAGCGCTTGTCGACGCCGGATTCGAAGCCGAACGCTTCGCACACGGTGTAGGCTGTCGACAGCGGCAGCACCGACGCGGCGAAGAGCGACGCATTGAGCAAGCCGATCGCGAAAAGCACGGACGCGTACCGGCCGGCGAGCGGCTCCAGCGCCGCCGCTGCCTGACCCGCATCGGTCACGACGACGTGATGGACGAAGAGCGTCGCGCCGCACGCGACGATGATGAAGAACGCGACGATGTCGGTGACGAACGAGCCGAGTACGACGTCGACTTGCGAGTAACGGAGCTCCTTCGCCTTGACGCCCTTTTCGACGACCGACGACTGGATGTAGAACTGCATCCATGGCGCGATCGTCGTGCCGATGACGCCGATGAACATCGCGAGGTATGCCGACGAGAACGATACCTGCGGCGCGATCGTCGCCCGTAGCACGACCGGCCAATCGGGCTTTGCGAGCAGACCCGACACGATATAGGTGAAATAGACGAGGCAGGCCGCGAGGAAGACCTTTTCGACGACCTTATAGTTCGCGCGCAGGACGAGGAGCGACACGAAGATCGCGGCGGCCGCGACGGCAGCGAGGCGGCTGATGTGGAGCACGTCGGCGCTCGACGCGACGCCGGCGAACTCGGCGACGGTCGTGAAGAGGTTGCATAGCGTGAGCAGTACCATGATGGCGAGCGTGATACGTACGCCGAAACGCTCGCGGATGAGATCGGCTAGGCCTTTGCCCGTGACGACGCCGAGCCGGATGCACATCTCTTGGATGACGACGAGCGCGACCGTAATGACGACGATGAGCCACAGGAACGCGTAGCCGAAGTTCGCGCCCGCGAGCGAATACGTCGCGATCCCGCCGGCATCGTTGTCTATGTTCGCCGTGATCATCCCCGGGCCGACGATAGATAAGAACATCAAGAGCGTCCGGAGCAGGCTCGGACGCTTGGTTTGGCGCTGTGTGTCGACCGTCTCGACCGCTTCCAAACCCTACCGCGGCGCTCTCTGCGATTTCGATCGCGATTTGCCGACGCGGCCGAGCATGCGCCGCAGCTTGTCGGGGAGCAGGACGTCGACGACATCGTCGACGGTCACAATGCCGTGCATGCGTCCATCTTCGTCGACGACGGGCACGGCGAGGAAGTCGTAGCGGGCGATCGTCGTCGCCACCTCTTCTTTGCGCGCGTCGAGCGGCACGTGGACGACGTCGTCGACAGCGATCGCATCGACCGGCGCATCGAGCCGCGCGGTGATGAGATCCTTGAGGGCGACGACGCCGACGATCTTGTCGTCCGGCTCGAGCACGTAGACGTAGTAGATGAGCTCGGCGTCTTCAGCGGCTTTACGGATATGGTCGAAGGTCTGCGCGACGGTGAGGCCCTTCGGGATCGACAGGTATTCGGTCGTCATGAGACCGCCCGCGGTCTCTTCATCGTGCGTGAGCAGCTCACGCACGTCTTTCGCCTCTTCGGGCTCCATGAGGCGCAAGATCTGCTCTTGTTTTTCCGGTTCGACTTCGCCGAGGATGTCCGCCGCATCGTCCGGCGACATGTTCTCGATGATGTCTGCCGCGCGATCGGGCGAAAGATCTTCGAGGATCGACAGCTGCGTGTCCGAGTCGAGCTGCTCGAACGCATCCGCCGCCGTCTCTTCGTCAAGCGATCCGACGAGCGACGCCTGATCTGCAGCGTTGAGCTCTTCGATGATCGAGGCGAGGTCGGACGGGTGGATGCGATTGATGAGCTCGCGCGGGACCTGCAGGCGGATCGCCTCGCCGGCGGCGTCACGATGGAGCGGCTGCACGGCATCCCACGAGATGAGCGCCGGCCGCAGACCCGGCTTCGTGACGCGCTTCAGCCACGCGGCGCCGAGCCCGCGCATGCCGAGACGGCGCAAGAGGCCCGAGATCCCGATGTCGACCGCGATGAGGCGCAGCGTCTCACCCGTTGTCGCAAGCCGGGCGTCGTTGACGCGGACGACCTTTCGCCCATCGACGTCGACGATCTGCTTATCGAGCAGCTCTTTATTGAGCAGCAGCTCGTTGGGGGAGATCGCCGAGTCCGCCGGGTCCTGCGGCGGGGCGGTGATGACGGTCGTCCGTCCGTTCATCGAGGCGATGCTTGAAGCCGGCGCGTAGCGCCTCTTGCCGCGTGCGTTCACATAGACGCCGACGACCGGCGGATACGCCTCAGCCGCATCGACGGCGATGTCTTCGACCTTGCCGATGCGCGTGCGACCGCCGCCGGCCGACAACTCGACCGGTCGTCCGCATAGCTCGCTGACGAACGCTTCGACGGGTTCCACCGCGGACGCCCTCCTCTAAAGCCATTGTACTTAATAAAGCAGCGCGAGGGCAAGCACTGTCGCCATTGTTATGCTTCGACAGTATTTAGGAGCGGTCGACCTTTATGGTCGACCTCCGCGGCCTTGCCTGAGCAATAGTTGTAGGAGCGGTCGACCTTCATGGTCGACCGCCGCGGCCTCGCCAAAATGGGAACGGAGATCCGGGAGCCTTCACGCCTCGCGGATGGACTTTTCGAGGACCGCTATCGCCTGATCGATTTGATCGCGCTCGACGACGAGCGCCGGCGTGAATCGAATAGCGGAGAAGCCGCAGGGTAGCAGCATGAGGCCGTGTCTGAAGCAGCCCGCGAGGACGCGATCCCGGTAGGCCGGGTCCGGCGTTCGCGATTTGCGGTCGACGACGAAATCGATCGCGAGCATGAGGCCCTTGCCGCGCACGTCGCCGATCGCCGGGAACATCTTTTGAAGTTCGAGCAGGCGGTCGAAGAGATATGCCCCGAGATGCACGGCTCGATCGACGAGGTGCTCCTCTTCGAAAACGTCGAGCGTCGCCTTCGCAGCCGCGAGGGCGATGCCGTTGCCTCCGAAGGTGTTCGAGTGCGCACCCTGGACGCCGAAGTCGAGATCGGCATCGAGCACCTGCGCCGCTACCGCGACGCCGGAACCGAGCGCCTTGCCGATCGACGTGCAGTTCGCGGTGACGCCATGATGTTCGATGGCGAGCATCTTGCCGCTCTTGCCCATGCCCGCTTGCACTTCGTCGTCGACGTACGGGATGCCGTAGCGGTTGGCGATATCGCGCACGATCTGGACGAACTCCGGCGGCGGCACGATATACCCGCCTTCGCCTTGGATCGGCTCGACGAAGATCGCCGAGACTTCATCCGGCGGGATGAGCTGCTTGAAATAAAGTTCTTCGAGGATGCGCGCGCACCAGATGTCGCAGCTCGGATACGACATCTTGTACGGGCAGCGATAGCACGTCGCGAACGGAAGATGGTGGACGTCCGGCATGTTCGGCGTGAAGCGCGCGCGCTGCGCGATCTTGCTCGCCGTGAGCGAGTTCGCGCCCATCGTCCGTCCGTGGAATGCGCCGATATAGCCGATCAGCCGCTTGCGCGTCGGATTGTTCCAACGCGTCGCTTTGATCGCGGCCTCGTTCGCCTCGGCGCCGCTATTGCACAGGAAGACTTTCTTGCCGGCAGTACCGGGCACGAGACGCGCTAGACGTTCGGCGACCTCGGCGGCGAGCGGTGAATAGAAATCCGGACTATTGATGAAAAGCCAGCGCTGCGCCTGATCGGCGATCGCCTTAGCGACCTTCGGATGCGAGTGGCCGACCGCGGCGACCATACCGCTCGTGAAATCGAGGAAAACGTTGCCGTCGACGTCTTCGAGCAACAAGCCCTTCGCTGTCTTGACGGCGACCGGCGCGGTCTTCGTGCCCGTGGTCATGAGCGCGGTCTCGCGCTTGACGACTTCGGCGGCGGCCGGGCCTGGAAGCTCGTAATCCGGTATCTGCGATCGAGTTTCGAGCATGATACGACATCTTTCCAGCCGGTGAATGAACAATCATGCCGCCGCGCAAAGTGGCGCGCGTGAATCGTCGTATGGACGTCGCATTACGCGCCGCGCGCGAGGCGGGCGCGTTGCTCCGTTCGATGCTCGGGACCGACATGCACGTCCGTTCGAAGGATGTCCGGACGAATCTCGTCACCGACGCCGACACGAAAAGCGAAGCGCTTATCCGCTCGATCATCTCAGGTGTGTTCCCAGGAGAGGCGTTTCTCGGTGAGGAGACGGGTGCGAGCGGCGACCCGAGCCGCGGCCGATGGATCGTCGATCCGCTCGACGGCACGACGAACTATGCGCATGGCTATCGCTGTTTTTGCGTCTCGATCGCATTCGAGCGCAACGGCGCAGTGGAGATCGGATGCATCTTCGACCCGATGGCGGACGAGTTGTACGTCGCCGAACGCGGTGCGGGCGCGACGTGCAACGGCGAAAATATTCACGTCTCCGATTGCGTCGATCTTCCCGCTGCGATGCTCGTCACCGGCTTCCCGGCGCATCGCGTCGACGATCCGCTGTCGAACATCCATCCATTCGGCGATTTCTTGCAAGTCACGCGCGCGATCAGGCGCGACGGATCTGCTGCGCTCGATCTCTGCTACGTCGCTTGCGGACGCTTTGATGGATTTTGGGAGCCGGGTCTGCACGTGTGGGATATCGCAGCGGGTACGCTCATCTGCACCGAAGCGGGCGGGCGCGTGAGCGGTTACCACGGTGAACCGCTTGCGCTCGACGGCGGTCATCTCGTCGCGACCAACGGCGCCATCCACGACAGCATGATCGAGGTCGTCGCGAAGTATGCGTGATCGCGCGAAGGCGGCACTTTCTATCGGGTGCTCGGTGCTCGCCGCGGGCGCGGGGGCGCGCTTTGGTACGCCGGGCGAGAAACTTGTCGCGATGACGATGGGCAAACGACTCGCGCAGCACGCGATCGACGCAGCCGCCGCATCAAGTGCATCACGCTGCAGTCTCATCGTCGGAGCCGGAGCGGAGCGAGTTCTCGCTGTCGTCGATGCGCGACGACTCGCGGTCTACACGAACGATCGCTGGGAAACGGGCATCGCGTCGTCGATCGCACTCGCCGCGTTGACGCACGCGCAAGACGATGCGTTCGTGCTTCTACTCGCTGATGCGCCGCGCGTCACAACAGTCGACATCGACGCGCTCATCGCTGCATGGCTGAAACGGCCGGATCATCCGGCGGCGCTGCGAAGCGGTGCGGTGTGGGGCTCGCCAGCGATCTTCCCGCGATCGACGTATGCCGCGCTCGCACGACTGCGCGGGGATCGCGGCGCAAAGGGCGCCGTGCTAAGAGACGGTAGGGTCACGCTTGTCAACGCATCGACGCGCGCGGCGTTGGCAGACGTCGATCGGCGTCGCGATATCAGCCGCTTGAATGCACGTCGAACGAAGTGAATTCGCCGCTTTCAGGTTCGTCTATAAAGTCTATATGCTCGACGAACGCACCAGGCGGCCCCGTTTTGCAATACGATCGTAGAGCGAGCAAGCGCTCGTCATCGCCTTCCGCGACGCACTCGACCGAGCCGTCGTAGCGATTGCGCACCCATCCGACAAGACCAAGCGAGCGAGCCGTACCGAGGACCGACGCTCGGAAGAACACGCCCTGGACTCGGCCTCGTATGATCGCATGTAGGCGGCCCATGATCGGCCCGAGGGTTCGCCTCGGCACGACGCCAACCCACTTAGCGTCATGAGCCTATTGGACACGCTGTTCGGCGTTGGCAAACGCCGAGTCAACAGCGCGGCGTTCAGACGTCCTCGCGCCGCAAAACGCGTATCTATGGAAGAGCGCGCTGATCTCTATCGCACGAAGGACGCGAGCAAGCACACCGTCATCGTCTATGATCTTTCCGCCGGCGGCGCGCGCATCTCATCGGAGCTGCATTTCGCGAAAGGCGAAGATCTCACGTTGACCATATCCGCGGGCCGCAGCGCGTCTTTCACGCTCGGGTGCTCCGTGATATTCGGCCGTCAGAAACCCGGTCGCATCCACAGCGACTACGGAGTGCAATTCGTCCGCGTCAGGCCCGGAGATCTGGAACGGCTTCGGACGTTTGTCGCAGCGCGCGACGACGCACGGCACACCGCGCCGGCTTTCATATGAAGCGAGTGTGACGTCACAATTTCGCGGCATGGGGCGTCCTATGTTGCGATGGGAATCTTCGACAGCCTCAACGCTCAGAAAGAGCGCGCATCGCGCTCG
>DASQJC010000366.1:0-2913 GCA_035631255.1 Candidatus Eremiobacteraceae bacterium
TCGAGACTGCCGGCGCCCATGCTTTCTTGAGATGGACGATCGCGGTATACGGATCGGGCGTGTCGATCGAGTCGATGAGGTCATAACCGCGCGTCGATGCGACGTCGTTGCGCGGATCCATAATCGCCCGCCACGTGAACCAGACGTCGTGCGACGTGAACGGCTTGCCGTCTTGCCATGTGACATCGTGGCGCAGATGATAGGTGATCGTGCGGCCGCCATCCCGGATGCCGCCGTTCGCCGACGTCGGTACTTGAGTTGCGAGGGCCGGAATCAGGGTGCCATGCGGATCGACGTCGATGAGCATGTCGAACGCGAGATGCGCGATCTGCTGCTCGTCATCGCTCTGTGCGAGCAATGGGTCGAGCGAGTGCGGATCTTCGCTGATGTTGAACGCGATAGCCGTGCGATCCGGAGTCGGTTGTGTGCATCCGGTTTGCACGACCGTCGCTACGACGGCGAGGGCGATTGCGATGGCCAGGCTGTATCGCATTGCCAGCGCATTCGGCGTAACCGTGGGCGATTCCGACCGCGTCGGAATCCCAATGGAGCGGTCGACCTTTATGGTCGACCGGTGCAGTCTTCCATCCATAAGCGTGTCTTGGGAAGGTCGACAGCGCTGATTTCCCATAAGCACGGCCGATGCCCGACAGCGAGCAAGAGCGTCCCTGGCTGACCCGCAGCGTGTTCGCGATCGCGATTGCGAGCTTGCTGTCAGACGCGTGCTACGAACTCATCATCCCGCTCTTGCCTGCCTTCATCACGTCGCTCGGCGGTGGTCCAGCTGCGCTCGGTTTGATGGAAGGCCTTGCAGACGGCATCGCCTTCCCATTTAAGTTAGCCGGTGGCGTGCTCGCCGATCGCACGAAACGCCGCCGCGCGTTTACGATGGCGGGTTATCTCGGTGTCGGCCTCTTCATGCCGGCGATCGCGCTTATGCAGTCGACGGTCGGCGTCATCACGATGCGCGCGGTCGCGTGGGCTTCGCGTGGATTCCGAAGTCCGATCCGCGACACGCTGCTCGTCGACGACACGAATCCGAAATACATCAACCGCGCGTTCGGTTTTCAGCGAGCGCTCGACACCGTCGGCGCCGTCATCGGACCTGCTGTCGCGATGGCGTTCATCGCTCTCGGCGTCCAGACGCGTAACGCGATTCTCTTCGGCGTCGTACCCGGCGTGCTCGCGGGTCTATCGTATCTGTTCGTCACCGAACGACCGCGATCAGTGCCGCCGCGCGCGCCGTTGCATCTCGCACTCGCCGGTCTGCCGAAGACGTTCTTGCGCTATCTAGTCGCAGCCGGAGTTTTCGGCGCCGGGAATTTTTCCGCGACGTTGCTCGTGCTCGTCGCGATGCAAGCTCTCGAGCCGCACATGGGCGGAACGCTCGCCGTCACGTATTCAACTGGCCTCTACCTCTTGCACAACGCGATCCAAGCGTCGATGTCATATCCGGCAAGCTTGCTGAGCGAACGGATGGGCGTGGGTCGGCTGCTTGCGGTTGCATTCGCGCTTTTCACGATCGTCGCAGCGATCATCGCATTCGCTTCGACGTCGATAGCCGCGGTCGTAGTTGCCTTTGTGATCGCGGCGGTCGGCGTCGCCATCGTCGAGCCGATGGAAGGCACTTTTGCGACGCAGTTACTACCGGCCGATCGCCGAGGCACCGGGTATGGCGTCCTCGCGTCGATCAACGGCGTAGGCGATTTCATCTCGAGCGCCGGAGTGGGACTGCTCTGGCAGTATTTCGGGTCTGCAATCGCGTTCGGGTCTGCGGCGGCGCTCTGCGGTGCGGGAACGTTGCTGCTCTTGCCCCTCGCGTTTCAGGCGCGAACCGTGAAAAACCACTGAAATCGTCGCGAGTGGTGACGACCACCTGCGGCGAATCGTTGCCATCTTGGGCGACCAATCGATCAGGTTGGCCCGTGGGAGGACCTGGAATGACACAACAGCTCAAATCGATCGCGACCTTCGCACTGGCCGCGGTTGCCGCGATCTCGATCGGCCGTCTCACCGCAGCCGCCGATTCATCATCGACAACGGCGTCGGCGACTCCGACCGCGACTCCGATGCTCGTGACGATCAAAGACTTCGCGTTTAATCCGAGTTCGCTGTCGGTGCCGGTCGGTGGTTCGGTGACATTCAAGAATCTCGACACAGCATCGCATACTGCGAGCGACGCGAACGGGGCGTGGGACTCCGGTAACCTCGATACCGGTCAGAGCTGGACCTACACGTTCACGAAGGCCGGAACGTACAAGATCATCTGCAAATATCATCCATCGATGAAGGGAACGATCGTCGTCGGCGGCCCGGCACCGTCTCCGTCGCCGGCCGGCGAATCGGGTTACTGAGCTACCTAATGTAGTAGGCCGAGCGAAGGTCGGCTAGCGCAGAAGGAAAAATGTAGCGGTCGAGCTTCAGCTCGACCGCTGCAGCTTTTTTCGAGGTTAGAATTTCCAGCGTGCGAGGATGGCGCTCAGCGTCCAATTTCCCGCCGCATTGCGATGCCAGCTCTCACGTTGACCTGAGTTCGCAAGTGGTCCGAGCTCCAGCGTTCGCGTGACCGTCGCATCATCGCCGTTCTCGACGACTGCAACGCGAGCGAGCGGATAGGGAATCCATGCAAACTCCAGCTGGAAATGTCGAAGCGAGTCCGGCGTCATCCAGCGCACGTACGCGGGCGTGATGCCCGGCCATGAATCCGCAACGATCGTACTCGTGAAGGTGGCGCTCAACGTTCCGAGCGCCGTCAAGCTCGATTTAGAAAATGCAGCGGAATCATGTTCTGACAATGCCGTGTCGTGCCCGTACCACTGGAGTCGTTCGAGCGAGTATTCGAGGGTCGACGCGGTTGACGAGCTTGTGAATTGGCCTTCTCCGCTAGAGCTCGAATCGAGCCGCAGGGCGATG
>DASQJC010000367.1:0-3151 GCA_035631255.1 Candidatus Eremiobacteraceae bacterium
GTCCGCCCCGCACCGACGAGGCCCGCGATTCCGAGAATCTCGCCCGGATAAACGTCGAGCGAAACGTCCTCGATCCTGCTCGGGCTCGTAGCACCGCGCACCGAAAGCATCGGCTTATCGCGCGGCGGATCGGGTGGAAGCGGCGGGAAATGCGCGTCGAGCGTGCGGCCGACCATGAGCCGGATGATGTCGTCGGGCGTGTATTTCTTTGCGTCGCCGGTCTCGATGTAGCGGCCGTCGCGGAACACCGTGATGCGGTCGGCTATCTTGAAGATCTCCTCCATCCGGTGCGAGATGTAGACGATCGCGACGCCTTGTTTTGTCAGGGTTCTGATTATCTCGAAGAGACGATCGACTTCGTTGTCCGTGAGGGCCGCCGACGGCTCGTCCATGATGATGACGCGCGCGTTGACCGACAACGCCTTGGCGATCTCGACCATCTGCTGCTGCGCGACGGACAGAGTCCGTACTTCGGCGATGATCGGGAGATCGACACCGAGCCTTTCAAGAGCTGCCAGCGTTTGCGCCCGCAGCGCCGGCCGGTCGATCGCGAGTCCTTTGACGGGCTCGCGGCCGAGCATCACGTTCTCCGCGACGTTCAGGCTCGGCACGAGGTTGAACTCTTGATAGATGACCGAGATGCCGCGTTCTTCCGCCGCCTTCGGCGAGGAAAGCCGCACCGGCTTCCCTTCGATCTCGATCTCGCCGGTGTCGGCTTGGATCGCGCCCGCGAGGATCTTCACGAGCGTCGATTTGCCGGCGCCGTTTTCGCCGACGAGCGCGTGGACTTCACCGGCGCGAACGTCGAAGTCGACGCCGGAGAGCGCTTGAACGCCCGGATACGACTTCGACACGCCGTGCATCGCGAGATACGGCGTGACGGCCGGCGCAGTCGCGTCGGTCATGCGTCCTCGCCTACGGTTTCGGCGGCCCCGTGTACGATCCGACCGCGACGGGGATGACCTTCTTCGGCGTCTTCCCGTTGAAGTAGTCGTGGATCGCGTCGATCACCAGTTGACCGATCATGTCCGGATGCTGTTGCGGATCGCCGACCATTTCGCCGGCGTCGATCGCCTTGCGCGCCTCGGGGCTGGCATCGTAGCCGACGATCTTGATCTTGCCGACCTTACCGGCCGCGCGAACCGACGCGAGCGCGCCGAGCGCCGAGTCGTCGTTGATGCCGAAGATGCCGCTGAGATTCGGCAGGCGCTGCAGCAGGTTGTCGGTCACGGATTCCGCCTTGTTGCGATCGCCGCTCGCGTCTTGATCGGCGACGATCTGCACCGCCGGACATTTCTTCGCAAGTTCCGCTTTGAAGCCGCGGACCCGATCTTGTACCGACGTCACTTCCGGTTGATCGATGATGACGATCGTGCCGCTGCCGCCGAGCGCCTTGCACATGAGATCGGCGCCGACGCCTCCGCCCTGCTGGTTGTTCGATGCGACATGTGCGATGACGGCGCCGCGGCTCGCCGTGCTTGCGATGTCGGCGGTGAAGACAGGGATGTTCGCTTGATTCGCCTCGACGATCGCTGGACCGACCGCGTTTGAGTTCGCGGGTGTCAGAACGATCGCGTCGACCTTCTTGCTGATGAAGTCCTCGACTTGCGATTGTTGGCGCGCCGAGTCTTTATTCGCGTCGACAAACGTGACGGTATAGCCGTATTTGATGGCTTCCGCTTTCATGCCGGCCTCGAGATCTTCGTAGAACTGCGCTTGGAGGTCTTGGATCGACACGCCGATCGTCTTTCCCCCGCCTGCGGC
Source organism: Candidatus Eremiobacteraceae bacterium (assembly GCA_035631255.1). Classification (GTDB taxonomy): domain Bacteria; phylum Vulcanimicrobiota; class Vulcanimicrobiia; order Eremiobacterales; family Eremiobacteraceae; genus JANWLL01. The sequence continues at coordinate 1,765 of DASQJC010000367.1, forward strand.
GCCGCTCGGACCGCCCGATTGCTGCTGCGATTGGGTGCAGCCGGCCCCGGCCAGGGCGAGTCCTACGAGTGTCATCGTGATGAAAAATCGAGGAAATGCTGTGGATATCAAGTCGTCCCTCCCGTATGCCCAGGGCGAAATCCCGGACAGTGGACCGTTAACGAGCGATTCCGGGCACGTTTGGCCGTTCCTATCCACACGGCAAAAGCAGAATCGTGTGGATATGTGGATAGATGGGTTGTCGCGACCTTAACAGCTTATCAAGCCCTCGAACGCGCCTCTAGAGCACTATCGGCGCTGGTTTATTCAAGCGGCGACGAGCATCCCCCGGGCGAATGCGCCGCCCCATGACCTCTCGTCGCGCGGTTCTCATCGCGACCATACTCGGTTCCAGCATGGTCTTCATCGACGGAACCGCGGTCAACGTCGTGTTACCCGTTCTTCAGTCGGATCTGCACGCGAACGCCGTACAGCTCCAATGGGTCGTCGTCGGCTATACGCTCTTCCTCTCGGCACTTATGCTCGCCGGCGGATCGCTCGGCGACCATTACGGACGGCGGAAGATCTTCGTCATCGGCACGATCGTCTTCGCGGCCGCATCGATCGCCTGCGGTTTCGCGCCGAACGCCGGCGCGCTCATCACCGCGCGATGCATCCAAGGCATCGGCAGCGCGATGCTGACGCCAGGCAGTCTCGCGCTCATCGGTGCGAACTTCGACGAGGAGTCGCGCGGCAAAGCGATCGGCACGTGGTCGAGCGTCACGGCCGTCATGGCCGCACTCGGTCCGGGGCTTGGCGGTTTCCTCGCTCAACACGTCTCATGGCGCTTGATCTTTTTCATCAACGTGCCGCTCGCGATCGGCGTCGTCATCATCGCTCTGCTCGCGGTGCCCGAGAGCCGCGATCGCGAACGCATCCATCATCTCGATTGGCTCGGCGCGATCGCGTGCACCGCCGGCCTCGGTCTCATCGCGTATGGGCTTACGTTCGCATCGACCGTGTGGACCATCGCCGGCATCGCGCTCCTCGTCGCGTTCGTCATCATCGAAGCGCGATCGAAGTCGCCGCTCGTGCCGCTCGATCTCTTCCGTTCGTCGACCTTCAGCGCCGTCAACTTGCTGACGCTCTTGCTCTACGGCGGATTGAGCGGTACGATGTTCTTCCTGCCGTTCGAGATGATCCAAGTCGACGGCTACACGCCGACCGCGGCGGGCTTCGCATTCTTGCCGTTTATCGCGATCATCTTCGCGCTCTCGCCGATCGCTGGCAGTCTCATGCCGAAGATCGGCGCGCGCGTCATGCTCGTCTTCGGGCCGCTTCTCGTGGCAGTCGGCTTCGCGCTGCTCGGGCTCGCCGGCGGTCACGTCGACTATTGGACTGCGTATCT
>DASQJC010000368.1:0-3529 GCA_035631255.1 Candidatus Eremiobacteraceae bacterium
GGTCGCGGCCTTGCCCTTGAGGTCGTAGAGGCCGAAGTCCTTGAGCCCGCACTTCTTCACATAGCGACGGAACATGCCGGAAAGCCCGGCGTAGCTATAGCGTTTGCCGTCTTCGCGATGAACGAATGTCTGCCGAACGACGAGAGCCGCAAGACACTCGTTCACTAGCTTCTCGATGTCGCCGGTCACCTCGATGTCGAGGCTCTTTCCGGTCTTCGCCTGGCGTACACGCAAAACGCGAATTTCGCAGCCGTCCTTCTCGACACGCTCTATGTTGGCCGGCCCGAGCAGCAAACAGTCCTCAGGCCGCTGACAGGTCGCATAGATCAAGGTCATCATTCGCCGCAGCGACGCCACTGCTACGGCGTACACCGCCGCGGCTTCGGCATCGTCAATCATGGGCTCGCGCGGTCGCTCCCGATTGCGGTGCACGCCGCGACACGGATTGCCGTCGGCCCGCCGTGTGTGGACGTTCAACCGGCGCTCGCTGAGTTCGATCGCCTGGTTCACTTCTTGCTTACGTGCGTATGAGCCCGAGAACTGTGAGCGTTAAAGTGCGCGGATCACGAGTTTTAGGTGGAGGGCGCTCATGAAAATTTTGCTGATTGCGATGCTGGTCGTCATGCCCGGTTTTTGCGCGGCGCAAAGGTTGCTTGATTTTCGCAATGACCTCGCTTTCGAGCCCGTAACCATCGAAGCGGTGGCCGAACGCACGTACCGCGCCCGGCTGCAAACTCTTGACGCTGATGGCCGCCTAGACGCGAACGGACAGCTACGAGACCACTTGCATGGACTCATGATACGGATAGCTGAAGCCGCGCGATTCGAGCGCCCAGAAAGTGCAATGATCGAATGGGAAATCCACACTTGCCGACGCTGTGGCGAGAATGCCTCGGCCATGGCGGGCGGGAAACTGCTCGTCGGCGAGGAATTCATTGCCGAACTCGAGCCCACAGACGATGAATTGGGCTATATGCTCGCCCACGAGATGGGCCATGTCATCGCCGAGCATGCGCGGGAGTCGGCGACGACTGCCCGTTTCCTCTTGGGCAACGGCCGCAACCGTGATTACGAAGACCTTCGGAGCGAGCTCGACGAAAGCTTGGTCGCAAACCTTCGGCTGGCCCCACTGTATGCACAGCAGGAATTCGAGGCCGATTACATCGGTCTTGTTCTGGGAGCGCGCACGGGATTCGACCCCGAGGCCATGCCACGACTGCTACGCAAGCTGCGCAGCGATGCGGGATCGGCCTTCGCTATGCATCCGAGTGAAGATGAACGGATTCGGCGCGTGGAAACGATGTTGGAAATGGCACGCCGAATCCGCTCAGTCGGCATTCCACGGCAATAGGAACTGCCACAGGTGAAATTGTGGGCGCGATGTTGCGGCGCCTCATCGCTGAAAAAACGAGAAGGTGGTGACTCATTCAGCATGGATTCCAAGAGTTGTTGATACCGAGGCCCAACGAATAAGAGGCAAATAGGTTCGGTGGTAAGGCTACCCCCGGGCGCCCACTGTCGTCAGTGTCTGACCAACATCGGCGCAATTCTTGAGGCACTATCCGCACCCGAGTGGGGCCCAGGAGCATTAGCCCATGGCGACGGGGCAAAGGAATTCGCCCAATCGCAACGCCCGCGCCGAGGACCGCTTCTGGCCGAACGCGGTCCAACGCGAGCAATCGCCATGTCGAACGGCGCAGCTAAGAACCGGAGGGTGATCTCACGGACTGAGGTACCCCTGACTGAGCGCGTCGTTTTTATTGGATCACCCGGTAAAGGCGCTCATCGTACAGACTGCCGCTGATGGGAAAGAGCTTGCCGCGGAAGTCTTTCATGTGATCCGATGCCCCGTGCCTGTCGAGCGCGCTCGCGTTCTCCCACGCCTCAATCAAAGTTTCGTGATTACCTCTGCTCGTCTGCTGTAAGGCGTCGAAGCGCAGGTTACCGCTATCTTTGCGGCTGTCATCCGACAGCGCGCGAATCTGCCCGATGCCAGCTGCTTGGCTCGGCGGAACGATGTCAATATGGGTGACAACATACACGGCATCTGCGGCAGATGGCTTGGTCATCGGTGCGACATTGATCGGTAGGTGCGTCCGTTCGTCGTACGGGCTACGTAGCAGAGGGGCCAAACTCGCGCGGAACGCTTGGCTTGAAACCGCGGCTGCGTGGATGGCCTGCGCCTCCTTGTCCTTCCACACTTCGATGATCGCGAACTGATTTGGCGCTCCGATGCGCTGAAGCGCAAGGCTCTGCACCGCGCCGGGCTCCTGACGAAGTGCCTTGGTGTACTGGGTGATGAGCGCGCGCGTCTGCTCGGCTGACTGCGGCACGGCTTCGACATAGCCGACGACATACAAGGCATCCTGCGCGGCGGCCACTTCGATACCACCGAGCAGCAATGGGACGACGTACAGGCGTCGCAATACGACACGCACATCAGTCTCCCTGATCCCGGACTCGGTGTCGTCCTGCGATGATGTCACGCACGATGATCTCGCCGAATGGTCGTTGTCAATCTCTCGCGACCTTGCCCACGGTCGTGAGGGCCGGTGTGTTGATGTAGACGAGCGGCCGGCCGCACATTGCGTCATTTCCGTTCGTGCACGCGGCGTCGGAAACGGCAACGTATGCCAGATTGAGCGATCCCGCAGACAAGTTCGCGAAGCAGAGACCCTTGCCGACGAGATCCTTCGCAGTCGACTCTCTTGCGCAATACGGGTCCTCGATCGACGGCCCGCCGCGCGGCGCATACACGCCGCTCAACCCTTGGACCGTTTGTGTGCGGCCGGTGTACGAATCCTTGGCATCAAACGACACTTCTTTGACGACGAACGTCACGTACTTTGATTCATCGGCCGTCGGGTAGATGCGGATCTCGCATTGCGCGAGCTTGTTGCCGTTGCTCCAGAACGAAAGCGGCACGCTCAAGCCGACGTTTGGCGGCGACGACGCCGGTAGACGGTAGCTGCGCCCGCAGACCGACGCATGATCCCAACCGGTGCCCATGTTGGCGAAATACTGCTTGTACGGATCGAACGGCTCCTGATTGGGCATCTTCGAGTAACCACCGGCTTGAATGATCAGCGTCGATCCGATGCCGCCGAAGTTTCCATAGAAGTCGTCGATCGAGAACGAATACGCGCCGGGCGATGCAAGCCCGTCGGGGCTGTGCACGAAGCGCGCATAAGGATTGACGTTGTAGACGCTCGAATAAGGCGACCAAAAATGCAGGAACTTGTCGTAATGGTAGAGCTTCGCCGTGTCCGAAAGCACTTTCGGAAACACGCACGTCGCCGGACACGTGCTCGCTTGATGGCTCGGACATCCACCGCATTCTTCGGGCGGGCCGCTCGCTGTCCACGGCAAGCCGCGCTGCAGGGCCTGAACGCTTTCGTTTGAAATCTGCTCTGCGATGCACGACGACGGACATGTGTCCGGATGGCCGACGCACTTCGTACACTTGGTCGGATCGTAGCCCGATTTCTTGTCGTAGCCGATGATCTTTTGGACGGTACATCTGTCGAGG
>DASQJC010000369.1:0-2856 GCA_035631255.1 Candidatus Eremiobacteraceae bacterium
TCGACGTCAGGATTCTCGGCGCGCGGCGGCGGCCCGCTCGGGTATCCGAAGACGTTGATCGACGACCCGTTCATGGGCGCGCTCAGCGACGCGGCGAAAGCCGGAGCGGACGAGCTGCTTCTCGGCAGCGTCATCCAATCGTCCGGCGGACAAGTGTATTACCGCCTTACGCTCTATCGCGTCGCGCCGATGGCGTTCATCGGATCACAAGTTTTCTCTCAGGCGTATTCGGGCAACTCGGGATCGCTCGTATCCGGCATCTCGAGCAATCTCGAAGCGCTCGCCGCGGGGCATCGCGGCACCGGCACTATCTACTCGACGACCGCCGGGGCGATGGCTGACGTCGGCACCGAAGAAGGCTTCTCGGTCGGCGACACGTTCGCGGTGACGCGCAACGGCCAGCAAATGGCCGATGCGACGATCACGAGCATCCGCGATGACGACGGGATGCTGAGCATCTCGAATGCGGTTCCGGGTTATCAACCGGCCGTCGGCGACAACCTGACGAGCACGAAGTCGATGCCGCCGCTCCCGGCACCGCCACCGCACTCCGGCTTCAACGTCTTCGCGCTGCTCGCGGCAGCCGGCGGCGCGCTGCTCGCGATCGGCCATCACGGCCAGCCTGCGGTACCGTGCACGTCGTGCGCGACTGCGCTGCCGAGCATGTTGCCGTTCGTGATCCTCAACTTCGGCGTGTCCGGTCAGCCGCCGACGGGCACGATCACGTTCACGTTCTCGCAGCCGGTCAACGCGACGTCGCAGACCGGTATATCAGGAAGCCAGAACTACGCGAGCTTCACGCTCACACCGGGCGGTGGCACTGCCACGACTCCGCCTGCGCCCCTGTCCGCGTTCGGCAGCGTCGCGTTCGACACGACCGGAACGATCATGACGCTCGGCGAGCAAGGTTCCGGACTTGTCACGGGCGAGGGCTACCAGATCACGTTCACGACGCTCGTGACGAGCTCGTTGGGCCAGCCGCTCGGGCCGCCGTTCACGACAGGTCCGCAGACCTTCTCGATATTCCGTCACGGCATAAAGATCGTGCACCCGAAGGTCGGTCCGGTCGCACCGGGTCCGGTCACGCCGGGCAAACCGGGCAATCCGAAGAACCCGCCGCCGGGCCCAAAACCGCCGCCGGCAAACCCACCCTTGCCTCACTAACAACCACAGCCATCAAGACGACCACGCCGGGCTCAGGCCCGGCGTGCGTATTTTTATCGCGAGATCAGGTCTCGGACTTTGATGTGCGTCGATGGGAGGGGGTCGCTCAAAAGCGGGGCGTATTTTTCGGCGAGAGCCGAAAAATTCGAGCGGCGGTGGGCAAGTCTGCCCCGATTCGAGCCGCGTCCCCGCTAGAGCGACACCACTCCCATCGACACGCGATCAGAGCCGATGATGTTTGAGGATCGAGGAGGTGATGACGCGGACGTTGCGCGGGAGTGCGCTTTCGAGCATCGCGTATGCGGGCGTGTCCAGCGAATCGATGGCTCGAGCGCTCGGCGACGCGCGCATGGCGGTGCGGACGTCGTTCGAGATCGGGAAGAAGAGCGCGACGAACAGTAGGAACCAGAGAAGGAGGACAGACTTCGCAGCCGCGACGATTCCGCCGCCGATGCCGCTGACGACTTTGATGATGGGCAGCGTCGCGAATTTCTCGAGCAGCCAGCCGCCGGCTCTTACCGCTGCGAAGACGACGAGGAAGAGCAGCCAGAAGCCGATCAGGTGAGCGACGGAGACCGAGACGCCGAGCTGAACGCCGAGCGAATCAGAGAACGGTCCTGCGAACGCGCCGGCGAGCACCCACGCGATGACGATCGCCGCAAGTCCGATGAGTTCGCGGACGACTCCGGCTCTGTAGCCGCCCCAGAACGCGACCGCTAGCGTCAAGAAGACGAGCGCGTCGACCCAGTTCACGCGGCCGGTCCGCGAAGTTCGGCGCCGAACTTGTCGCGAAGCGCCGCGACCGCCGTCGCCACCGACGTGTCCGCCTGCGCATCGGTGATCGTCGTGTCGTTGCGCCGTAGCCAGATGCCGAGCGCGATGCTCTTCTTGCCCGACGCGATCTGGGGACCGACGTATTCGTCGAACGCCGCGACTCGTTCGAACGCATCGATGCGCGCGTCGAAGATCGCTTTCATGAGGTCGCCGGCCGTCACGTCGAGGCCGATGATGACGGCGATGTCACGGCGGGTGCCCGGGAACCGCGGCAGCGGCGAGAAGGGCAGAGCCGGACGGACGTGCGGCAGTTCTTCCATATAGAGCATGAACGCATAGGCCGACGCGGGCAGTTCGTACGCGTTGGCGAGCCGCGGGTGCAGGCGGCCGAATTTGGCGACCGTCTTTCCACCGAGTCTCAGATCGCCGGACGCCATCGGGTGCAGGTAATCGCGCGCGGCTGGAACGGTTTCGGGCATTTTGCCCGTCAACTCGACGACGAGACGCTCGGCATCACCTTTCACAGCGAGCAGATGCCGGTCGATCGCGCCGGTCTCATCTTCGCTCCCAAAGATCGCGATGCCGCAGAGCGAGGGCCATTCGACGACGCCGTTGTCGACGTACATGCCGTCGTGCGAACGAAGCGGTCCTTCGTCGCCTGCGGAATCGCGTGCTCTGAAGACGTGGCCGACCTCGAACAACCGCAGCTCGCGGTTCGCGCGAGGCCACGCGCGTCCAGCCGCTACGAGCAATCCGGGCAATAGGCTCGGCCGTAAGAAACGCTGGTCGTCCGACAACGGATTGTCGACGGTTGCGAGACCTTTCCAATACGGATGTCCCGAGCGCTCCCACGCTTCGATCGTCCGTGTGCCTTGGAGCGCGATCGAGACGATCTCCAGATATCCGAGTGCGGCGCTC
>DASQJC010000370.1:0-5277 GCA_035631255.1 Candidatus Eremiobacteraceae bacterium
CGCGTCGCCTCCGCCGGATTCCGCGGCATTTCGCTTATCGACCAGCACCGCATGGTCTACTCGGCCGTCGACTCCGCGCTCAAAGACGGCCGCCTGCATGCTATCCAGATAAAGACCGAAGCCAAGGGCTGACAAGCTCCCTGCAAATCGCCGCTACCCGCCGCACAAAGGAACGACATGGATAACGAGCTCAAGACGAAGATCGAGCAAGAGATCAAGAATACGAAGATCCTCGTCTACGGAAAAGGCACGAAGACCGCCCCGCGCTGCGGCTTCACGCTCGAGACGATCCAATTCTTCGACGAACTCGGCTACCCGTTCGACGTCGTCGACGTCCTCGGCGACGACGATAAGCGCCGCGTGTTATCTGATATGACGAACTGGCCGACGTTGCCGAAGGTGTTCATCGGCGGCACATTCTACGGCGATACCGACATCTTAGGCCCGATGCGCGAGAGCGGCGAGCTCGATAAGCTTCTCGAGGACGCGTTCAAAGAGAAGGTCTGACCGGTTTCTCGCGGGCCCGTGACCCGCATCATGGTCCCAGGAGGGGGCCAAGCGTTAGCGCTGGCCGAAGTTAACACGTCCTCATCAGGGGCAAGGCACGCTTTTATTTGAGATGAGCGCTTCTCTGTTTGGCCGGTTCGGACGCCGTCCGGCATCGCGAGTCGAACGAGGGGGCGGCGGTACGTTTACCGCCGGCACCGTCCTCGCGATTGCGCTCGTCATCTCGATCGTCGGCTCGATCGTCACCTACGTCTCGGTCCGCGGCGCGTTCGTGCAACACACGTACGTCGACCAAGCGCAAGCAAGCCTCGCGGAGCTCTACCTCTTGCAGTTGGAGGAAGACACCGGGCTTCGCGGCTTCCTTTCGTCCGGCCAACGCTTGTATCTGAACACGGCGGCATCCGAACCGAAATTCGACAACACGTGGCAAGAGCTCCGGATCGCGAGCCAACACGCGCAGCTGCAAGTCGATGATCTGCTGCTCGCGGATCTGCTCCGGACGCACGAGCGATGGCTGTCGGTCGTCGAAAAACCGCTCGAAGCGCGCCCGAACGGCAATGATCAGCTCCAGGAGCTGACGCTCGACAAGACGCTCACGGACCGGATGCGCGAAGACTTCAAGCGGCTGCAAACGCTGTACGCCGGCCAGGCGCAGTCGGCGTCCGATCGCATCCAAGACTTGCTGCGCCGCGCCGCGATCAGCACCGCCGCGCTCATGCTGCTCTTCGGCTGCGCGGCGATCATCGCCGACCTCTATCGTTCGCGCACGCAGCAGGCGCTCGAGCGCGAGCGCACGGTCGCCGATACGCTGCAACGCGCGTTCTTGAGCGGCTGGGACGCGCTGCCATATCTCCACGTCGGCACGGCGTATCTGTCGTCCACCCGTGAGGCGACGATCGGCGGCGATCTATTCGACATCCATCGTGTCGACGATCATCGCAGCTTGCTGCTCGTCGCCGACGTCAGCGGCAAGGGTCTCGACGCGGCGGTCGGCACGGCGCAGGTGAAGTACTCGATAAGGACGCTCGTCGAGGACTACGCCGATCCGGCGGTCGTGCTCGCCAAGTTCAACCGCACGTACATCCGATCGCAGCGCGACCCGTCGTCGTTCGTCTCGGTGTTCGTCGGCATCTTCGACGATCGCGACTGGTCGCTTCGCTATGCGAGCGCCGGCCATTCGCCCGCCTACGTTCGCCGCTCCGATTGGGTCGAGCAGCTGCCAGTGACCGGACCGCTGCTCGGCATCGCCGATGAAGCGACGTTCTCATCGGTGAACGTCGCGCTCTACGCCGGCGATACGATCGTTCTCGCGACGGACGGTTTGACCGAGGCTCGCGACAGCGCGGGCGTCCTCGTCGACGACGACGGAGTCATCAGGTGGATCCGGGATGGCGAGCGCGATCCGCAGCCGCTTGCCGCCGAGCTGGTCTCGAAGGTGACAAGATTCGCGGGCGGCCGCATCAACGATGACTTGGCGCTGCTCGTCATCACGGTCGACCGGCCGACAGTGCTGCCAAGCAGCTGGAAGTCCGCCTTCGACGCCCCGGGGACCGCCGCGACCCGGACCGGAGACGCCTAAGAGCCCTTTGCGCTACGGTTTCGCGTGCGAGGAATGCGGCGAGGTCCGCATGCTCGGTCAAGGTCTCACCAATCTTCGCTGGCTTCGGGATCGCGAGCACATCGTGCGCGAGGTAGACGAACACACGTCATCCGGACTCGAGACGTGGATGTCTGAAGGACTTGCGTTCCTCGCCGATCACCGCGGTCATCCGGTCGTCGTCGTCTCAGAGAAATGAGGCCGAGCGCCGCTCGGCATCAATATATGTAGTAGGCCGACCGCAGCTCGGCGCCGAGCTTCGCTCGGCATATCACATCAGATTCAAAAAGAAAAGAGCGAAGCGAGCTTCGCTCTTCCCATTTGGATCAGACTTACTTCTTTTTCTTCTTAGCGGCCTTCTTCGTCTTCTTCGCCGCCTTCTTCTTCGCTGCCATTCTGACTCACCTCCATCCTACGGAGTAAATGGGGTGACTTAGCTCTTGCGAGCTCGGATTATGATTGCGCAATGCGCAGTGCATTCCCTTTTCCTAAAAATGCGTCGATTCAGTTGCTGTGAATGCGTTCGTCGACGCGATCTTTCAACGGCGCGCCGCTGTGAGAATATTTCGCAGCGATCATCTCCGATAAGATCGCGATCGCGATCTCTTCCGGAGTCTCGGCGCCGATGTCGAGTCCGATCGGCGCGTGCAAGCGATCGATCGATCCCATCGCGATGCCCGCATCGATGAGACGCTGGCGGCGTAACGCTTGCGTCTTCTTGCTGCCGATCGCGCCGACGTAGCGAGGCGAACGGCGCACAGCGAAGTCGAGCGTCGGATCGTCGAACTTCTCATCGTGCGTCAGCACTGCGACGTACGAGTTCTCGTCGATGCGAAGCGCCGGAAGCGCATCCTGCGGCCATTCGACGACGAGCGATGACGCGTCGGGAAAACGTTCTCTGTTGTTCAAGCGCTCGCGCGGATCGACGACGGTGACGCTGAAACCGGCCCGCGAAGCGAACGCGCACAGAGCCTCTGCGATGTGGACAGCGCCGACGATGATCAGGCGCGATTCGGGTATCTGCGGGTCGATGAAGACCTGGTACGAACCTATGTTCCGCACGCGAGAAGCGCCTGATTTTGCGGCATTTTCGACGCTTCCCAGCAGCTCTTCGTCCGACGTCACCGACCCGAGTGAGCCGTCGAGCCGCCACTCGTCGTCGTCGCCAAGGGCGGCGCGCAGGCGCTCGCCTTTGCGATCCGGCCCTTCGACAACGGTGCAAAGGACGACGCCCTCGTCGAATGCGGGCACCTTGCCGCGCTCGAGCGATTCGATGTAGACATCGATCGCGCCGCCGCACGAGAGACCGACATCCCACATCATGTTCTTGTTGATGCCGTACCGCACAGTCTTGGGATCGCCGTTCGCAAGTACTGACTGGGCTTCGTCGGCGACCGCCCCCTCGACACATCCGCCGCTCACCGAACCTTCGATCTTCCCCGATCGCGTGACGAGCATCTTCGCTCCTTCACCGCGAGGAGCGGAGCCGTCGACACGGATGACGGTCGCCATCGCGATCGATTCGCCCGCCGCGCGCCAGCGGTCGAGGATATCGTTCAGCTCGCGCACGGTCGCTGCGCTCTCGACGGACGTCGATGCTCGACGCTTTGGAGAAGCTCCGCCATCTGCACCAAGCTCTTCAAGTTGTTCGCCGGCAAGAAATCGTCGACGAACGGCAGCGCCGCGGCCATGCCGACGGTCTGCGGCCGGTAACCAGCAGAACCGAGGAGCGGATTGAGCCAGATGAGCCGGTACGCGCTGCGCTGCAAGCGGCGCATTTCGCGCGAGAGGAGCTCGATGTCGCCGCGATCCCAGCCGTCGGAGATGATGACGACGATCGCGCCGCGCGAAAGCACGCGTCTTCCCCATCGCTGATTGAACGTGTGGAGGCTCTCTCCGATGCGCGTGCCGCCGGCCCAATCGACGACGTACGCGGCCACATCGTCGAGCGCGGCGTGGATCTCGCGATGACGAAGCTGCCGCGTGATGCGCGTGAGGCGAGTGCCGAAAACGAACGCCTCCACCTTGCCGACCGCATGCCTCACCGTGTGGACGAACTGGAGGACGAGGCGCGAATAGCGATCCATCGAGCCCGAGATGTCGCATAGGAGAACGAGATCGCGCTGCTTCGTCCGGCGCACGCGCCGCTGCAGCGAAAGTATCTCGCCGCCGTGGCGCAAGCTCGCGCGCAGCGTGTTCGAAAGGTCGACCGCACCGCCGCCGCGACCCGGCCTCAGACGGCGCGTCAAGCGTCGTCCGAGATCCCACGCTTGCCGCTTTGTCAGCTCGCGCGCTCGTTCGAGCTCAGCCGCTGTCAGCCGCGAAAAATCTTTCGAATAGAGGCCCTCAGCGAACGCGTACGTCGCCGAACGATCGCCTTCGACGAGATGGAGACGATCTTTTTGATCGGCATCGACGCGATCGCGGTCGTCACGCGCCTCGGGCGGTGCTGCTGCGACCGCGCGGATCGCGCGAGCGCCGTCGTTCACTTCGCCGTCGGCCCGCTCGCGGGGCGCGCCGTCTTCGTCGCGCTTGCTCTCATCCCGTTCCTCTCGCCCGGGCCAGCCGCCCGACGAAGCCCATACGGCGTCGAACGCATCATCGAAAAAGCGCGCATCATCCGCGCTTCGCGCGAACACCGCGCGTGCGGCGGCTCTTGCGTCGGCGCGCGACCGCAGTCCGACGGCATCGAGTGCTTGCGCGAAGAGCATCGTGCGATCGGGCTGCGATCGGAAGCCGTTCACGCGCAGCCCGCGGCCGAAGACGACCGCGTTGCGGCACAATTGCGCGAAGTCGCGGTCGCTCATCTCACGCCCGCGCCGCGCGCCGGCTTTGCTCGAAGCGAGCGCTCGCGTTCGTCTCGCGAGCGCGACGCACGTCTTCTTGATATTTGAGCACGCAGCCGATCGTCTCCGCCACCGTCCGTTCGTCGAGCGATGTCTTCCCGAGCGCGACGAGCGCCGCCGCCCAGTCGATCGTCTCGGCGATGCCAGGCACCTTGAAGAACGGCTCCGTGCGAAGCGCCGCGACGTACGCGCTCGCCTCATGCGCTAACCGCTCGTCGACTCCCGGCACCTTCGACGTGACGATCGATGCCTCGCGCTCGACGTTCGGATAGTCGATCCAGTAGTAGAGACAGCGCCGCTTGAGCGCGTCGTGCACTTCGCGCGTCC
>DASQJC010000371.1:0-5214 GCA_035631255.1 Candidatus Eremiobacteraceae bacterium
AAGTCCACAAACCACACGCCGTCCGGATAAAGATCGATCAGTTCGGTACCGACCTGCAAGGCCAGCCGCGTCTTACCAACACCGCCGGACCCGACCAGCGTGAGCAGACGATGGCGACTCAGACGCTCCTTGACGTGGCTAACGTCACGCTCACGGCCGATGAATGCGGTCCGCGCGATCGGCAGGTTGTTGGTTACGACGTCGCGCGAAGGGAGCTGTTCGACCGGCGTTTCTTCCCGATGCTCCGTCTCGGGGCCGGATTGCGATTTCCAAGCGCGCGGTGTGAAGTTCGACATCGCTACAGCTGCAACGCTTCCTCGACTGCGCGCTCTTCGGACCAGGCCGCGCCTTCGGCGGAGAGCTGCGCGATCTCGTCTTCGCTCAACGTCTCGCGCAACGCGGCCATGACCTTATCGTAGCCTTGTTGCTCCGTGTGTTCGCGTAGCATTCCCAGTGCGGTGAGTTGCGCGTCGACGTAGCCCAACAACTGGGCACCGCGTCGTGCATCGCCACCGAGCGCCGCTAGTGCGGCGAGATGCTGTAGTGCAACCGCGATGAGAGCTTCGAATCGGCCCTGTTGGGCAACTCGCAATCCCGCCCGTGCCGAGTTCCGGGCTTCCGTGGGCTCGCCCAACGCTATGCGATAGGCAGCGATGTTGACGTGACAGATGCCGACGTTCTGAGTATTCTTCCCGTGCAGTTGGATCTCCAGGGCTTCGTTTGCCGCACGCAGCGCTTCCTCGGAATGCCCCTCGCCGAACAAGTCCTCCGCCATGTTGTTCAGCACAGTGGCCGTCGCGAGCTCGTCACCCAACGATCTGGCGGCGGTCAACGCCTGCCCGAAGAGTTCGCGGGCTGCGCGAACGTTGCCGCGAAATCGCATGACGAATGCGAGCTGATTGAGCGACCGTCCCACGGTCAACGAGTCACCACTCGCGCGCGCCGTCGCCAGCGCCTGCTCGGTCACAACGTGCGCCTCCTCGAGACGCCCCATCTGGAAGTGCGCGTACGCGAGGTAACTTTGCGCACGAGCCACTCCGCGGTCATCGCCCATCGACTTATACAGTCTCATCGCCCGCTCGGCGGCATCGCGCAATCGCTTACCCGATGCAAGATGTGCCAACGATAACCATAGGCGTGCCGCGATCTGGGGGTGTTGGACTTCGCTAATCCGCTCGAGCGCTAGCCCGATCCAGTAGCGGCCTTCGACACCGAGACCGGAGCCTCTCCAGAGCTCGTCCAATGCCCCGGCGATGGCACCGCCCAACACCGCATCGTGGCCGAGCGTTAGTGCCCACGCCAGTGCCGCGCGATTGTTGTCGAGTTCCAGTTCGGCGCCGGCAAGCCACGCAAAGGTCGAGCCCGTGCCGAACGTTTCACTGGCGGCAAGAGCTTGATCGCGGAAGTACTCGGCGTGGCGGCGAGCCATTTCGTCGCGCCGGCCCGACGCACCGAGCTTCTCGAGCGCATACGCAGCAGTGGATTCGAGCAGCCGATAGCGCTCGCGCTCGCTGCTGGTGTCGGCGGCGACGAGTGACTTGTCGGTAAGCGAGGCCAGCAGATCCAAGATGTCGATTTCATCGAGGCCGTCGCCGCCGCAGACCTTCGTCGCGGCGTCGAGGCCGAAGCCGCCGGCAAAAATGCCTAGGCGCTCGAACAGCAGTTGCTCTTGCGGCGAAAGCAGATCGTAGCTCCAGTCGAGCAGCGCGCTTAAGGTCTTCTGTCGCGGAAGCGCGTCGCGGCTGCCGCCGGTGAGAATCTTGAAGCGTTCGTTGAGGCGCTCCGCCAAGTGCGGGACGGAGAGCACCTTCACGCGCGCGGCGGCCAGTTCAATTGCCAGCGGAATACCGTCAAGGCGACGACAGATGCCGGCGACGATGGGTGCGGTGTCATCGGTCAGTGTAAACGACCGATCCGCGGTGGTGGCCCGCGAAACGAACAACGCGACCGCCGCAAACTCCATCACCTTCGCTGCACTGAGGTCGGCGACGGCGCGTGGAACGTCCAGCGATGGAATGCGCATCGGTTCTTCTCCGCCGATGCCGAGCGCTTGCCGCGAAGTTGCCACGATACGAACGTCCTGCGCCGTCGCGAGGATCGCGGCCGCAAGCGATGCCACTGACTCTATGACGTGCTCGCAGTTATCGAAAATGAGTAGCAATTTTTTGCGCTTAAGCCAAAACGGAATCGACTCGTCGACGCGCCGGCCTTCCTGCTGGCTGATGCTGAGCGCCTGCGCAGTGATGCTGGAAACGAGCTCCGGATCGCTAATCGGCGCAAAGTCCACAAACCACACGCCGTCGGGATAGTCGGCGATCAACTCCGTACCAACTTGTAATGCCAGTCGCGTCTTGCCGACGCCCCCCGACCCAACCAGCGTAACCAATCGATGTTGACTCAGCAGCGCTTTGACGTCGGCGACGTCGCGCTCGCGGCCGATGAAGTCCGTCGACGCGATTGGGAGGTTGTTGCTCTCCGCGAGGTCGTTAGGGTGGAGCGGTTCAACGGGCGCTTCCGTCCGATGCTCCGCTTCAGATGCGGGTTGCGATTTCCAAGCTCGCGGCGTAAAACTCGACATTGACTATACTTTCAGCGCTTCGGCGACGGCGCGATCTTCGGACCACACTGCACCTTCTGCCGCGAGCGTCGCAATCTCGTCTTCGCTCAGCGTCTCGCGCAGCGAAGCCATGAGTTTATCGTAACCCCACATCTCCGTGGGCTCCCGTAGAACCCCTAACGCGACGTACTGCGCGTCCGCGTAGCCCAGCAACTGCGCACCGCGCCGTGCGTCGGCGCCGAGCGCCGCGAGCAGAGCTAGGTGCTGGAGCCCAATGGCGACGAGGAGTTCTACTCGCCCCTCGCGCGCAACGCGCAGCCCCTCGCGAGCCGACTCGCGTGCGCCGGTAAAATCACCAAGCGCAATACGGTACGCAGCGCTGTTGTTGTGACTGCCGGCGAGGTCTGATGCGTTCTTCGCACGTACGCGGATCTCAAGCGCTTCACTTGAAGCGAGCAATGCCTCCTCGGGGCGTCCTTCGTTGAATTCGACTTCCGCGATATTAGCCAGCACGATCGCGGCTCCCAACTCGTTCCCCAAATCTCTGTTTATCGCCAAAGCTTGCGCGAAGAGTTCACGTGCGGTCCGGACGGAGCCCTGAGCCACCTCGATCGCACCCTGCGTGTTGAGAGAGTCTACCTCCGTCACAAAGTCCCCACACGCCCGCGACGCTGCCAGTGCCTGTACAATGGCGGTCTGCGCTGCATCGAGCTCACCTAGCTGATACAATGCAAACGACAGACATTGCTGCGCCCGAGCCGCGCCACGCACATCGCCTTGCGCGTCGTACAACTGTACTGCCCGCTCGGCCGCGTCGCGGCTGCGCTTACCAGCAAAAAAGCCACTGAGCGCCGACTGCAGTCCAGCCGCAACCCACGGCTCCTCCGCTTCGTTAACCGCCTCCAGCGCACGTTCGACCCAGTAGCGTCCCTCGACTGAGAGGCCTGCCGTACTCCATAGAAATCTGAGTGAGCCGGCGATGGCCCCGCCGACGGCGGGCTCGTTCCCTTGCGTCAGCGTCCAGGTTAGCGCGCTGCGATAGTTATCGAGCTCCAGCTCCAGGCTCGCCATCCACGCCAGCACGGGACCAGTCCCGAAACGTTCTCGGGCGGATTCGGCCTGCTCGCGAAAATATACGGCGTGGCGACGGGCCATCGCATCGCGCTCTCCCGACGCGCTGAGTTTTTCGAGGGCGTACGCAGCGGTGGATTCGAGCAATCGATAACGCTCGCGGTCGCCGCTGGTGTCCGCGACGACCAGCGACTTGTCGGTCAGCGAGCCGATCAGATC
This sequence comes from Candidatus Eremiobacteraceae bacterium, assembly GCA_035631255.1. GTDB lineage: Bacteria > Vulcanimicrobiota > Vulcanimicrobiia > Eremiobacterales > Eremiobacteraceae > JANWLL01. The sequence continues at coordinate 3,848 of DASQJC010000371.1, forward strand.
CAAGATGTCGATTTCATCGAGCCCGTCGCCGCAGCACACGTTCGTCGCAGCATCGAGCCCGAAGCCGCCCGCAAAGATGCCCAGCCGCGCGAACAGACGTTGCTCTTGTGTCGAGAGCAGATCGTAGCTCCAGTCAAGCAGAGCACTTAAGGTCTTCTGTCGCGGCAGAGCGCTGCGACTGCCACCGGTGAGGATCTTGAAGCGTTCGTTGAGCCGTTCCGCCAGATGCGGAACCGAGAGAACTTTGACGCGTGCCGCCGCGAGTTCGATCGCCAACGGAATGCCGTCGAGCCGGCGGCAGATGTCGGCGACGATTGGCGCATTGTCGTCGGTGAGGGTGAACGACTTGTCAACCGACGTGGCGCGAGCGACGAATAACGCAATCGCGGCGAACTCCATAACCGCAGTGGCGGTGAGGTCTGAAATCGTGTGCGGAACGTCGAGTGAAGGAATCCGTACGATCTCTTCACCGTCGATATCGAGTCCTTGCCGCGATGTTGCGACGATGCGAACGTCTTGGGCTCTTGCCAAAATCGCATCGGTCAGCAATGCGACCGCTTCCACGACGTGTTCGCAGTTATCGAAAATGAGTAGCAGTTTCTTACGCTCGAGCCACGCTGGAATCGCCTCGTCGACTCGCCGGCCTTCCTGCTGGCGCATGCCCAGCGCCTGCGCTGTGACGCTTGAGACCAGCTCCGGGTCGGCGATTGTCGCGAAATCGACAAACCACACACCGTCGGGATACCGATCGAGCAGGTCGGAGCCGACCTGCACGGCCAGCCGCGTCTTACCCACGCCGCCCGACCCGACGAGCGTTAGCAGGCGATGATCGTTCAAGAGCGCCTTTGCGTCGGCAACGTCGCGCTCACGGCCGATGAATGCCGTGCGCGCAATTGGAAGGTTGTCGGACCTCAAGACGTCGCGCGGGTGGAGAGGCTCAACCGGCGCTTCGGTCCGATGCTCTGCTTCAGAACCCGGTTGCGATTTCCAAACGCGCGGCGTAAAACTCGACATCTACGCGTCTAGATCCGCTGCCAAGCAGCGAGGTTCTTGTGCGATTTTCCGAGAGCGTCTTGGAATACCATGTCGACGCGAACGTCTGCATCGTTTTTGGGCAAGGTTCGATCGGGCTTTTCGTGGATGTCGAACTGATGCGGGTCCTTCGACGGCGGCAGCAATCCTAATTCCTTGCTTCCAACTCTTTCAACGATTTTTTCACCGGACGTCGGGTCGTTCCAAGTCGCCGTCACTTCCCATTTGTACACGGGATACTCGGTGCTGTTCTTGATATAGAGGGTTCCGAACGCCGAGCCGGGCGCGCGCTCAAACCAGGCGAATACCGAAGCGTATTTGTCGTTGAGCCGCTT
>DASQJC010000372.1:0-2013 GCA_035631255.1 Candidatus Eremiobacteraceae bacterium
TCGGCATCGTCGATGCGGCCGGCCGCTCGGCGACGTTCACTGGTGCGCGTTGCATGGATTGGGCGGGGGGCATCGCCGGCGAGAACTTCGCGGCACAAGGCAACATCCTCGCGGGCAAGGGCGTTGTCGACGGTCTCGCACGCGCGTTTCAAGAAAAGCAAGGTCACCTCGCCGACAGACTGATCGCTGCTTTACGCGCCGGCCAAGCGGCCGGCGGCGATCGACGCGGCAAGCAAAGCGCGGCTCTCTACATCGCCAAGCCGGGTGGCGGTTACGCCGGGTTCAACGATCGCTACGTCGACCTACGCGTCGACGATCATCCCGATCCGATCGAAGAGCTCGCGCGAATACTCGAACTCCACAAGCTCTATTTCTTCAAAGCCGAGCCGCAGGACGTTCTGGCGATCGACGCGAGCCTCAAGAAAGAGATCGACGCACTCGTCAGCCGGGCTGGAGCGAGAACGCTCGTCGAGTTCATGCACCGCGAAAATCTCGAAGACCGAGTGCGCGACGACGACACGATCGACAAACAGACGCTCGGCTATCTCCGCGACTTCGTCAAGAAGTGACGATCGACGTCGCGTCGTTCGCGGCGCGCATCCCGAAAGCCGAGCTGCACGTCCATCTCGAAGGCACGATTTCGCCGCAAGCTTATTTGCGCATCGCCCGGCGCAATGGGATCGAACCGAAGGACGCCGATGAGATCTTCAAGTGCCACGACTTCCCGTCGTTCTTGATGGCGTTCCTCGAGGTCGTTAAAGCACTAAGGACGCCCTACGACTTTGCCGAGCTCGCCAAAGAATATCTCGATCGGTCGACCGGCGAACACGTACGTCACGTCGAGTTCTTCTTGTCGCCGGCGACGCAGCGCAAATTCGTGCCTGATCTCGATCCGAAAGAGATGATCGACGCGGTTTGGGATGCCTGCGAAAAAGCTCAAACCGAACACGGTATTTCATCGCGACTCATAATCGATATGGTCCGCAATCTAGGAGAAGAAGAAGCGCTCCGAGACGTTGATCTCGCGAGCGAGTGCGCGAGCAGCGGGGTCGTCGGAATCGGTCTCGGCGGCGACGAACGAAAGTTTCCCGCCCGGGGTTTTCAACGTGCCTTCGCGCGTGCGCGCGCAGAAAAACTAAGAAGAACGGTCCACGCGGGTGAGGCATCGGGTCCCGATAGCATCGTCGACGCGGTCGAGCTGCTCTATGCCGAGCGCATCGGGCATGGAGTCGCGGCCAGCGGAAGGCCGGAAGTGCTCGCCCTGCTACGAGATCGTAACGTGACGATCGACGCCTGTCCGACGAGCAACATCTTCACAGCCGCACTCGAAAAAGGCGAGGCGCATCCGCTTCGCGAGTTCCTCGATGCCGGCGTCGCCGTAACGCTGAGCAGCGACGACCCATCGTTTTTCAAGTCGAGCGTCAACGCGGAATATAGATACGCCGCAGCGCTCGGCTGCGGCGTGGAGGAGATAACTGCGATCGCGAAGGCGAGCTTCGACCGATCATTTCTGCCCGCGAGCGACAGGCAGCGCCTCGTCGGCGAGGTCGACGCTTACATCGACGGGTTCGGGATCACCCGGTAACCCGAGACCTTGCCGCTCGAGTCAAGCTTCATCTTGACGATGAGCGTGCCGTTCGAGAAGTCGGCCTCGAAGTCGTACGCGCCGTCCGGTTCAGTGCCGGTCTGCTTGAGCCCCTTGTAATCTCCGTGCTGGTGCATGAGGTCGGACAGCTGTCCGAGCTCCTGACGCGTCACGGTCTTAGCAAGATCCGGCGTGAAGTTCTTCGTCGCCGAGTCGATGTCGTCGTTGTACACTGCTCGCGTCACGTCGTCGGCCGTCCTCGACTCGCTCGAGCCGCAGCCCGCGAGAGCGAGAACAGCGCAACAACAGACGACGAGCGCCCTGATCGATGTCATCTGGTTAAATGGTCCCCCAACCGTAGCTCGTCACCGCGACCTGCTGCTCGCCGCCGACCGAGGTCGGATGGACAAGCGTCGTCTGCGCGACGA
>DASQJC010000373.1:0-4003 GCA_035631255.1 Candidatus Eremiobacteraceae bacterium
CCACCACCAAGAAGTGCAGGAAGAGCTGCTTCTGCGGATAGCGACGCAGACGCAGATCGACGTATCCGACATCAAACGCGCTCTCGCCCAGCTCATGAAAGCGGCATGATGGTCAAGGTCAAGCTCACCTATTTCGTCGACGTTCTCTCCTCATGGTGTCTCATCGCCGAAAACGCGCTCGACCGCGTTCGTAACGAGTTCGGCGACCAGCTCGATTACGAGTGGCGCATCGCATCCCTGCGCGACGAGCTCGACTACACGCGCGAGATGCTCGAGTTCTACTACCGCCGCACCAAAGCCGTGACCGGCACGATGCTCAATTCGGTGTGGCTCGATGGCCGAGCAGATGGGCCGAAGTGGGCCGATCTCGCGGCAGAAGCGGCGCGCGGCCTCGGCTGCATCGACGATCGCGTCCGGCTCGCGCTCGCGCGCGGCGCGATGGAAGACGGTCTCCACATGAGCAAGCGTGATGTCTGCGTCGAGACCGCTTCGAAAGCAGGCGGCCTCAAAACCGCCGACCTTGAACGCGCGATGGACGACCCCCAGACCGCCGCGCGGATCAAGGCATCGAGCGATGCCTTCGCGGCGTACAACGTGCCGGTGCGTCCGACGTTCGTCGTCAGCAACTCGATCGCCGACGTCTATGTGCTCTCCGGCTGCTGGCGCTACGAGCTGCTCGCGCAAACGATCCGAGACGCGATCTCCGATGCCGGCGTGTATGCGAAATTCATGAGCGAGAACAAGGCGCCGGCCGGTGTGGTCTAAGGTCACGCGCGGTCGGTTTGCGATAACCACCACCGGTTAGACTTCCCACAGCGAGCGGTCGAGGCTTCGGTAGCCGATCGCTTCGGCGAGGTGCGCAGGCGAGATCGACTCGAGACCATCGAGATCAGCAATGGTGCGCGCGACGCGCAAGATGCGGTCGTGCGCTCGGGCGGAGAGTTGGAGGCGTGCGACCGCGGCGCCAAGCACTTGACGGCCGGATGCGTCGAGCGCACACCATTCCCGCAGCTGCTTGACCGGGACCGCGGCGTTGCACAGAACCCGCCCGCGCTGACGTTGACGCGCTCGCGCCGACTCAACCCGCGCCCGGATAGCCTGCGACGATTCGGCCGGCGAGTGGCGCGACATGTCCTCGTATGGTAGGCGCGGCACTTCGACGTGGATGTCGATGCGATCGAGCAGCGGACCCGAGACGCGCGACAGGTACTTGCGGATCGTCTGCGGGCTGCACGTGCAGCCGCGGAGGCGGTCGCCGTGGTAGCCGCACGGACACGGGTTGAGACTTGCGACGAGCATGAACCGCGCGGGATACGTGAAGCGCGCCGACGTGCGGCTGACGGTGACGGTGCCGTCCTCAAGCGGCTGTCGGAGCGCCTCTAAGACGCTACGCGGAAACTCGGGCAGCTCGTCCAAGAACAACACGCCGTGATGCGCGAGCGAGACCTCGCCGGGCCGGGGCGTCGAACCGCCTCCGACGAGGGCGTTCGCAGTGACCGTATGGTGCGGCGAGCGGAACGGGCGCGTCGTCACGAGCCGCGATTTCTGCCGCAATAGCCCGCTGACGCTGTACAGCTTGGTGACGTCGAGCGCTTCGTCTGTCGACATCGACGGCAAGATCGAAGGCATGCGTCGCGCGAGCATCGTCTTGCCACTGCCCGGCGCGCCGACCATGAGGACGTTGTGGCCGCCCGCCGCCGCGACTTCCATCGCGCGCTTCACGCGCTCTTGACCGCGGACGTCTTCGAAATCTTCGGCGTACTGCGCTACCGCGGACTCCGTTTGCGAAACGCCGTTCGCCGCTTTGCCCGAAGGCACGCCGATCACGCTACGCCCGAGCGCGACTTCGACCGCTTGATGGAGCGTGTGCACTGGATGCAGCGTGAGGCCGTCGACGAGCGCCGCTTCGGCGAGGTTATCCGCAGGCAAAACGAGATGCTTGAAGCCTGCGCGCTTGATGCCGATGGCGATCGGCAGCGCGCCGCCGACCGGCTTGACGGCGCCGTCGAGCGCGAGCTCGCCGATGGCGACGAAGTCCCTCAAGCGCTTGCTGTCGAGCTGCTGATCCATGGCGAGGACGCTCAGCGCGAGAGCGACGTCGAACGCTGCGCCTTCTTTGCGGACGTCGGCGGGCGCGAGATTCACGACGACCTTATAGGTAGGAAAGAGGAAGCCGCACGACCGCACCGCGGCGTCGACGCGTTCCTTCGATTCTTGGATCGAGCGGTCCGCGAGCCCGACGATATGGATCGACGGCTGCGCGACCGGCACGCCGACGACCTCGACGCGGACGACATATGCCTCGATGCCGCGGATCGCGGCGGAATATCCGATCGCTAACATCTAGCAGAGACTATCGCGCCTGCCATAGCCGGCGACAAGCGCCGCTTGACCGCTTGTCCGAATTCGGACTATAATACAAGAAAAGTCTATGCCACGCACACCATCGCCTCGACACGAGCCCGCGCGCCACGCGCGCAACCGCTCGCTCATGAACGCCTTCGTCCGCATCGCCGACATGTGGGGCTTGTCGGCGGAGCAGCAGCGCGTGCTCCTCGGCAACCCGTCGCGCTCGACGTACTTCAAGTGGCGCAAGGACGACGATCCGCCGTTGCCTCCCGATACGCAAGAACGCATCAGCTACATCCTCGGCATCTTCAAAGATCTCCAGATCCTCTTGCCGGATCCGCGTGAGGCCGACACCTGGATCAAAGCGCCGAACTCGAATCCGCTCTTCGGCGGGAAGAGCGCGCTCGACCGGATGCTGTCTGGCAAGGTCGCCGATCTTTACACCGTCAGGCAATACCTCGATGCCGAGCGCGGCGGTTGGGCATGACGGATCCGCCCGTCCGGCGCGTCGCATGGCAGCCGTGCTATCGCCTCGTGCCGAGCCTCTATCCGTCGAAGAGCCTCTTCGAGCGGGTCGCGGATCCCGCCGACATCGATAATCTCATCGAAGCCGAAGCGGAGACGAACCCTCGCGTCCGCCAGCAGCTCGGCGAGATGTCGCTCATCCCGCCGTCCGAGCGATTGCGCGGTCCGGGAAGCACGCCGATCATGGCGGCTTTCACCCACCTCAATCCGAACGGCAGCCGCTTCTCCGATGGAAGCTACGGCGTCTTCTACGCGGGCCGCTCGCTCAACACGGCGATCCGAGAGACGAAGTACCATCGCACGAAGTTCCTGCAAGAGACACATCGCGGGCCGATGCACTTGCACATGCGCATCTACGCAGCGCGCTTGAGCGCGTCGATGCACGACATCCGCGGCATGCGCGCCGGGCTGTCGAAGATCTACGATCCCAACTCGTACGCGGAATCGAGCAAGTTCGGCGTCAAACTCCGAGCGGAGGGCTCGTTCGGCATCGTCTACGACAGCGTCAGAGATCCGGGCGGACAATGCGCGGCGGTTTTCCGCCCAAAAGCACTATCCCGATGCCGCGAGATCGGGCATCTTCTCTACCACTGGGATGGTTCGCGCATCGGAGCGGTGTTCCAGGAGCTCGAGCGCGCCTAAGACTCGCGCCTAAGTGATGCGCGTGACCGGAACCGGCGCCCTTCGCTTGGGCGCCACCGCGATCACGACGACGAGCGATCCACCAACGGCAAGTCCGGCACAGGCGAAGAGCGCCATCCGATAGGCCTGCAGATATGCGTCGTCGACAGCACGGTGCACGAGCGCCTTTGTCGATGCACCGGCGTTCGCAGGGGCAGTCGTCGCTGCGAGCAGCGCCCGCTGGTCCATGACCGCGCCGGCGACGGACGCCGGCACGCCGACCGCTCTCAGTTCTCGCTGCAATCCGCTCGAGAACACGGCAAGCACGAGCGCGCCAAGTCCGGCGATGGCGAGCATGCCTGCGACGCGCGACACCGCGTTGTTGATGCCCGAGGCGACACCCATGCGATCGACGTCGGCGGCATCGATGGCGGTCGTCGTCAACGGCGCGACGGTGAAGCCCATGCCGAAGCCGACGACGATGATCGCAGGAAGATACGCAGTCCAA
>DASQJC010000374.1:0-8074 GCA_035631255.1 Candidatus Eremiobacteraceae bacterium
GCAACACCTCTACGCTGATGCGCTCGCAGTCGCAAGTGCGCTTGAAATCGGCGGGGGCAAGCCCGTCTATTTACCGACGGGCGAGCCCCGCAAGCCGATCCCCACGCCGTCTCCTTCGCGGTCGAGATAAATCTCGACCCGCTCCTTAAGGAAACGCGATGACCGCAGTACCGCCCGACATGTTGTTGGGCGGCGGCGGTCCGTTCGTCGCCACCGTCCCACCGTCATAGGCGCCCGAGCCGCTCATCGTCAGCGTGTGCGTGTATTTGTTGGGCCAGGGAAACGCAAGCGGCCCACCCTTACCTGGGTTGTTCGGATTCACTGCTACTGCACAGGCGCCGATCGCCGCACCGGCGAGGAAGCATGAAGAATACTCTCGGCCGTAGACGCCGCTCGCCTGCTGTAGTCCTGAGATATCCGACGGTTCCTGCACGAGCGGCTGCTCCGGTACGAGCTGAACTTCGGGCATGATCGTGACTCCCGATGGTGTCAGGAACTCTGTGTTGACGACCGAGCTGCCCAGATCGTACGACAACAGGTACGATGCGTAGAAGTACATGCGCAGGGCATCGTTCGACCCGGCGTTGACGTACGCGTTGCCGTGGCAGACGAACAGCCTGCCCTGGGCAAACATCGCCAGCTCCGTGTTCTCCATCCCGAGCCAGTTCGGCGCGTAGTGATAACCGGTCGGCGTTCGTCCGACGTAGCAGTCTTCCGCCATGCCGCCGTTCGAGGTCGGATTGATCCCGATCGCCGGCGCGGGCGTCTCGGTTCCCGATGGGACGTGCGAAAGTCCGTTGTACACGATCGGATAGCCGAGATTGCTGTCGAGATTGTTCGTCTGCTGGGTCCAGTTGTTCTGGTCGAAGTTGCACGGCATCGCGCTTAGATTCAAGCTGCTGACGGAATCTGCCGTGTCCTCGAAGATGTAGTCGTAGATCCCACCGCCATCCCAAGAGATCATCGTCTGCACGGCCCACGGCCAAAGGGTCCAGAGCTTCTGGGAAGACGGATCCATGAGCTCCTTGTCTTTGCCGAGCACTTTGATGCGGTTGCCGTTGCAATCGTGCGCGTACGTGCTCTCGTCGCTCGTGTGCATGAGATCGTCCGGCGCCGTCCGATTCGGATCGGTGTACAAGATCGTCTTCATGCCGAGGCTATGCGCCTCTTGTGATGTCGACTGTTTGGTCATCGTGTAGTTGACCCACTGGACGACTTTCGACGGATCGATGTTCGGCCCGCCGGGTGCATCGAGGATCAACCACGTGAGCACGTGGTTCGGCGCGGCACCGGTGCGGCGGTCGCGCTGTTGCGAAATACCCGCTCCCGCTTGCGGCACGATCGCGCTAGTCATGCCAGATTCAGATGTTGCCGGTCCTCCGTGCGAGCAGCCGCTCGCTATGAGGGCGGCGATGATAAAAAGGGTCGAGCCGACCGTTAAGATGCGCATAAGAAACCGTTTGCTTCCTCAACGATTTATATGGGACGGCCGAGCGAAGACGTGGGATCGTGCGTCAAATGCTCGACAACACGTAGCTCTTGCCACGCATCGCGAACTGCATACCCACATATAGAATACCTAAACGCGAGTCGTCAAGGTTTTTATAGCATATGACGATTGAGCAACGAACAAGTAGTCGCTTGCGCAGCGCATGTGGACGCTCGCTTACGCGCTCGCTTAACTCGATATCAAGACGACGTTAAGTGATCAGAACGTCGTGCCGCTCGTGAAGTGGAAGCCGTCGATGCGCACAGCCGGCAAGACCATTCCTTCGGATCGGCGCAGTTCGTCGGACATCTCGCAACGACCGAGCGCGTCGACGATCGACTCGTTGAAACGCATGTTCTTCAACCCGCGCGTGACGACGCCGCGTTCGATGAGGAACAGTCCGTCGCGCGTCATGCCCGTGATGAGCATCTTCTTCTGATCGACGAGCCGGATGTACCACGTCCGCGACACGAGCACGCCGTGCTCGACGCTGCGGATGAGATCCGCCGTGCTGCGCTTGCCCTTGTCTACGACGATGTTGAGCGGGAGCGGTCCGTACGAATTCGGTGCCGGCAAAGCGTGGCCGGTGTTCGCGTGCTTCATCTTCGCGGCGTAGTAGGAATCATAGACGACGTCCTTCGCGACGCCTGCGTCGATGATCGGCACGGTCGTGCGCGCGACGCCCTCGAAGTCGAACGGGATTCCCGGGCTCAGCGGATGCGTGAAGTCGTCACGGATGGTGACGTTCTGGCCCATCACTTGCTCGCCGATGCGGCCGGCGATGAACGACGATCCATCGTCGAGCGATTGCGCGCCGAATCCGGCCCACGACAAGTAGCCGAGGAACTCGCGGAACGCCGGCGGTTCCAGGATGACGGTATACGCACCGGGCGCGAGCGGCTCGGGGTTGCGGCCGTCGATCGCCTTTTTCGCTGCGACGGCCGCGAGCTCGTCGAAATCGATCCAGCCGAGTGCGCGAGCGAAGCCTTCCGCGTAGCCGGATGAATCGTCGCCAATCGCCTTGATGTTGACGGACGCGTCCGTCGATTCGAAGTAGCGTCGCGTGCCTTTCGAGTTCGCGATCGCGACGACGTCCGAGCGCGTCGCGACAAAACCCGCGGCGTGCAGCTGGTTGCGCTGCATCGTCGCCGCGATGCGCCCGACGGCGGCAGCACGATCGTCAGGACTCGCTGCCGCGGTCGCGGCGTCGTGCGCATTCTGCAGCTTTTGCGGCTCCGGGCCGCCCTCGGGGAGGCCGGGGAAGAGCGGGTCTTCGGGCGAGAGTCGCGCGATCGATGCTGCGCGCGCGAGCGTATCCGCGATGGCGCGATCGTCCAAGCGGCTCGTCGACGCGACGCCGACGCGCTTGCCGACGACCGCGCGGATGCTCAGCGACACGTCGCCTTCGATGACGTTCTCGTGGATCTCGTTGCGCGTGTAGCGCGTGAGCGCCGCTTCGGATCGGCTGAAGAGCACCTCGGTCTCATCGACCTTCGATGCGGCGATGACGTCGCTGAGGACTTTTGCGATCGCGTCGGGGCCAGCCGTCAACTCAATCGCCATAACCGACTCCGACTTCGATGTCGCGGAAGCGAGCGGGCGACGATCCTTGCGAGGATCGCGCCGTCTGCATCGGCTCGCCCTTGCCGCAATTCGGTGTGCCCCATGCGACCCAGCTCTTCTCGTCACCGATCGCATCGCACGCGCCCCAGAATGCTGGCGTCATCCCGGCGTACGTCGGGTTCTTCAGCATGCGCGTCTTCTTGCCGTTCTTGATCTCGTAGCCGATCTGGCATCCGAACTGGAAGTTGAGCCGCTTGTCGTCGATCGACCACGAGCGGTTGCTTTCCATATAGATGCCGCTGCGCATGTCGCCGATGAGCTGCTCTTCCGGCGTGTCTCCAGGCTTGAGGTTGACGTTCCCGATGCGGATCATCGGCAAGCGGCCCCAGTATTCCGATCGCACGACGCCGCCGACCGGCACCTTCGCGACATGCGCGGTATCGCGGCCGGCCATGTAGCCGACGAGGACGCCTTCGCGGATGAGATCGACCGACTGCGCCGGCGTGCCTTCGTCGTCGTAGCCGTGCGTCGCGAGCGCGAGCGGGCACGTCATGTCGCAAACGACGTTGACGCGATCGTTGCCGTACCGGAACGTGCCGAGCTTGTCGAGCGTCGCGAACGACGTGCCGGAGAAGTTCGCCTCCCAGCCCATGACGCGGTCGAGCTCGAGCGCATGGCCGATCGATTCGTGGATCTGCAGCGAGACTTGATCGCCGGAAAGCACGACATCCATCCGGCCGCTCGGGCACTGATCGGCGGTGAGAAGCGCCACCGCTTCTTCGCCGATGCGCCGCGCGTTCTCGAGCAGCTTCGCTTTGCGGACGATCTCGTACCCGCCGGTCTGATAGAGGCCGCATGTGCCGGGGAAGATGCGATCCTGCGCGTCGCCGTTACCGACCGCAAGTGCGTGGACCGCGCTGCCGCATTGGAGTATGGTCTGCTCGATCATGCTCCCTTCGGTGCTCGCGTAGGTCTTATCCGTGCGCCAGACGTCGATCCACGCTTTGCCGACCGTCACGCCTTTGTTCGCTCGTATCTCTTTTTCGACATCGAGCAGATAGCGGACGCGCTCTTCGACCGGCACGGTTGCGGGATCGACCTCGTACGGGGTCGTGTACGAGTCGATGTGCTTGCCCGCAGGCGCGAGTGAGATGCCTAGGCCCTTCACCTTCGCGCTCGCATTGGCGACTTCGACCGCCTTTGCGGCGACGCGATCGATTTCGGCGTCGCTGATGTCTGCGCTCGAAGCGAAGCCCCACGCGCCGTCGCGCAATACCCTGACGGAGAATCCGAAGCTCTCGCTGTCGGCGAGGCCGGAGACGACGCCGTTGCGCACCTCGACGTGCTCGTCGTGGACAGCCCCGAAGCGGACGTCCGCGTAGTCGGCGCCGCGCGCGGTCGCGGTGTCGAGCGCCCTTTTCGCCTCTGCCTCGAATCGCACTCGGAAAGCACCTCCATCATATGCCGCAGCCGGCGCGATCGCCGGCCAGCGGCCTCACATTGGCGACGTCGCCGGGACCGCCCTTGCCTCAATTCTGCACGATAGCGTCGTGCGTTCTATGTATTGCGCGACGTGCTCAGGTCATCACGCATTTGTGCTGCCCGAAAGCGGTCATCGATCAGCTTCAAAGCATATGATGAGCAGACTATTCCACGTGCCGGGCCGGGCAAGCAGGCTACCCTTTCCGCGCCCTCCAAGGCTTGCAGATGTTCACGCTGGAGAACGGCCGGCGGGGCAGAGCGAACGCTTCTGTGCCGGCTGTGCTCAAGGCATTCCGGCTGCTCGATATCTTGAGCGAGTCGTCGGAACCGCTCGGCGTTTCCGAGCTCGCACGCCGGCTCGAGATGGGCAAGAGCACCGTTTACGGCCTCGTGACGACGCTGCAAGACGTCGGCGCGATCGAAGCCGCGGACGGAGCGAAGCGCTACAAGATCGGTCGCGGCTTGACCGCGCTCGCGATGCGTTCGATGGCGCGTCAAGACGTGCGATCGGCTGCACGCCCGCATCTCGAGCGCCTTGCAGCGCAAACCGAACAGACCGCATTCTTGGGACTCGTCGGAACAGACAGCGTCACGATTCTCGATCTCGTGCATGGGCGCCCATCGATGTCGGTTTCAGCTCCGGTCGGCGCCGCGATCCCGCTTCTCGCCGGCGCTGTCGGCAAGGCGATCTTGGCGGCATGGGAACCGAAACGGCGGGCGCGTTTCATCGCACACACCGAGCTCCCCAAATTCACGCCGCAGACCATCACCGACCGCGGCGCGTACGCGCGCGCGGTCGATGAGTCAGAGCGACGCGGCGCCGCACTCGACGTCGACGAATATGTCGACGGCATGCGCGCGGCGGCATCTGCCGTCGTCGCTCCGGACGGAAGGCTAGCCGCCGTCATCTGGGTCGCCGGCTTCGCGCGCCACATCGATGACGCCGCTCTCGACAAAATCGCCGACGCGATCGCCCACGAAGCGCGCGATCTCGGCCGCGCGCTCTAACGTTCTGAATCGAAAATGGAGCGGTCTTGCCTCTAACTTGGCTGAGGCGTGGGCGTGTTAGTGGCACCGAATTGCAGCATGAAGTTTGTGACCTCGTCTACCCCGTTCGCGTTGCCAGCTTTCTTGTAGAGCACCGCCGCCTCGACGAGGTCGACTTTGGACGCCTTCATATCGCCGTTCTTGAACTCGCATTCTCCGCGGTGAAAAAGACCGTCCGGCTCTTCACCTTGAATCCGTAGCTCTGCCGTAAAATCCGGTATCGCGTTCTTGCACTCGCCTAGGTACTCGTACGCGATGGCACGGTTGTAGTGTGCGTCGGCGTCATTGGGGTTGGAGTCTATGTAGATCGTGAAGTCGTCGACGGCCTTGGCGAAACTATGCTCGTTCAGATAGAGGGTGCCACGGGCGAAGTAGGGCTCGGGCAAGGCGGGGTCGAGATCGAGAGCGTGGTCGCAGTCGTCTAGCGCTGCTGCAAACATGCCCATCTGTTTCTTCACCTGGCATCTGAACGACCAATTGTACGGATCTTTAGGGGCCAGGTCCACGGCCTTGTCGACGTCGGCGAGCGCCGCATCGAGCCGGCCGCCGAAATAGTACGCCTTGCTGCGCATGAGATACGCATCAGCATCATCCGGGTGCTGGGCGATGACGGCCGTACAGTCTACGACGATGTCGGCGAAGTCGCCCTGGTGAAACTTGGAAATGTCGTCGGAGAGGCACGGGGACGACGGCGACGTGTCGGCCGACGCTAGCTCTGCAGTCGTTATCGCGACCAGGACGCCGACGATCAAAGCGAGGGCGATGCGAAGAGCGTTCATCGCATTGCTCCGATCATACGTTAGCAAGAGCGCGCGTCGCGTCGAGCGCTTGCTCGACGTCGCCGATGATGTCGGTTTGCGACTCGATGCCGACCGACAAGCGCAAGAGACCTTCCGTAACCCCGCGTTCTTCACGGACCTCTTTCGGGATCGAGCCGTGCGTCATGCTCGCCGGATGACAGATGAGCGACTCGACGCCGCCCAAGCTTTCCGCGAGCGAGAACACTTTCGTCTTCGATGCGAACGCATGCGCACGCTGCGCTCCGCCGCGCAGCACGAACGATACCATGCCGCCGAAGCCGCGCATCTGCCGCTTCGCAAGCTCGTGCTGTGGATGGGTGGGCAGCCCCGGATAATATAGAAGGTCGACGTCGTCGTGGCCGTCGAGAAACGCGACGAGCGCGCGCGCATTGTGTTCGTGTTCGCGCATGCGGATCGCGAGCGTTTTCGTGCCGCGCAAAACGAGAAAACAGTCGAACGGACCCGGCACGCCGCCGACCGAGTTCTGGTGGAATTTGATGACGTCGTGGATCGCTTTGTCGTTGGTCGCAGCGAAGCCGCCGACCGCGTCCGAGTGGCCGCCGATGTACTTCGTCGTCGAATGGATGACGATGTCTGCACCGAGGTCGAGCGGATTCTGCAGGTATGGCGTCGCGAACGTGTTGTCGACCGCGGTGAGCGCCTTATGAGCTCGAGCGATCGCGGCGATCTCGGCGATGTCGGCGAGCTTGAGAAGTGGATTCGTCGGCGATTCGAGCCAGACGAGCTTCGTCGAAGGCGTCATCGCGCGCTGGACGTTGCGCGGATCGCTCGCGTCGACGTATGTGAACGAAAGGCCGTAGCGTTTGTAGACCTTGTCGAAGAGGCGGAACGTGCCGCCATAAAGGTCGTCGGTGACAACGGCATGGTCGCCCGAAGACAAGATGTTGATGACCGCCGACGTCGCGGCCATGCCGCTCGCGAAACACGAGCCGAAGCGCGCATTCTCAAGCGACGCGAGACACGTCTCGAGCGCGACGCGCGTCGGATTGACCGTACGCGAATAGTCGAAGCCTTTGTGGACGCCCGGGGCTTCCTGGGTGTACGTCGACGTCTGGAAGATCGGCACGATCGTCGCGCCCGTCATGGGCTCGGCGTCTTGTCCGATGTGGATCGCTTTGGTCGCGAAGTCCATTGCGCAGCCTAATTTCCGGAGAGGTAGGTGATGATGTCCATCTTCGTGAGAACGCCGACCGGCGTACCCTCGGACGCGACGACGACAGCCGAGTGTCCGAGCGACAGCGCTTTGTACGCCTGTTCGACTTCGGCGTCTTCGCCGAGCACTGGGAAGGGCTGCCCCATGACTTCTCGCACTTCGGCATGGACGATGTCCGACCGGTCGTAGATGAGCTGCATGACGGCGACTTCATTGACGCTGCCGACCAGCTCGCCGTCTTCGACCACCGGTATCTGCGAGATCTGGAACTCGCGCATGAGTTCGACGGCGCGCTTGACGGCATCGGTCGGCGCGACGGTGATCATGGTCGGCACGGCGGCTTTCGTCCGCAATACCTGACCGACGGTCGCGCGGTGGCCGCCTTCTCCGAGGAAGCCATTGGCGCGCATCCACTCGTCGTTGAATATCTTCGACATGTAGCCGCGGCCGTTATCGGGCAGCAGCACGACCATGACGGCGTCCGCCGGCAGCTCGCGCGCGACGCGGACCGCAGCCACG
>DASQJC010000375.1:0-12022 GCA_035631255.1 Candidatus Eremiobacteraceae bacterium
AACGCCGGCGTACCGGCGCTTTCGGACGTCCGCGTGCGTCAGGCGCTCGCGTACGGCACCGATCGTCAGGAGCTCATCGCGAAGGTCACGGAAGGCGTCATGATGGCCGCCGACAGCGATCAGCCGCCGTATCTGTGGGCGCACGACGACAATGTGACGCTGTACCCGTACGACACGGCGAAGGCGAACGCGCTGCTCGATGAAGCCGGTTGGCGCCGCGGGCCCAAGGGGATGCGCGAGAAAAACGGCACGCCGATGCAGCTGACGCTCGTCGGCTTCACCGGCTCCGCGGTGATGACCGGCGTCGAGACGCTCGTGCAGGCGCAATGGAAGCAGCTCGGTATCGATGCCGCGATAAAGAATTATCCGTCGGACGTGCTCTACGAATCGAAAGCTGCCGGCGGCATCGAGCAGAACGAGAAGTTCGACGTCGCAGTCGAGCAATGGGCGAACGGCATCGACCCCGACGAATCGATCCTCTTCAAGTGCGATCTTGCGCCGCCGCACGGCTGGAACATCTATGCGTTCTGCGACCACGCGCTCGACGAGGCAGAAGATGATGCGCTCGTGCAGTATGACCAGAACCGGCGCAAGGCTGACTACGCGAAGGTACAAGAGATCCTCACGAGCCAGGTGCCGATATTAGTCCTGTGGTTCGAGCGCGATCAGCACGTCATCAACACGGACTTCAAGAATTTCAAGCCGGCGCATGCATCGACGCCGTTCTGGAACACGTGGGAGTGGGAGATCTAGCGCAGCGGGGATGAACCGAACGACTCTGCCGATCGCGTTGACGCTGTTGCTCATCGCCGCGACCATCCCGCACACTATCGAAGACTTTCGCTACGGCGAGTTCGCGCGTTTCGGCGTGTCGACGTCGACCGCCGGTGTCGCGCTCGTCATCGTCTACGCGGTGCAACTCATAGGGATGATCCTCGCAGTGCGCGGCGAGAGGAGCGGATTTTGGCTCCTTGCGGCGTGCGGCGTTCTGTGGTGCGTCGGCGCGAGCATCGTGCACGGATCGGAGCTGTTCGGGAGCGGCGCATATCGCAACGGCTTCGAATCGAAAGCGCTCATCGTCGCGATCATCGTCCTCGGCGCGGCGACCGCCGTTGTCTCGCTAAGGAGCGGTCGAGATTTATCTCGACCGCCGCGGCATTAGCAGAGTCGACGGTTTAGCAGAAACGAATGTGGTATTCCGAGCGAAACTCGGATCAGCGGGTACTTTCAGATCGATGATGACGATCGGACACGGCACGCACGCTATCGACGAATTCATCCGGCTGTTGCAGCAGCATGATGTCCGCGCTCTCGTGGACGTTCGCGCGTTTCCGCGCAGCCGCCACAACCCGCAGTTCGACCGCGAGACGCTGTCTGCATCGCTTGAACGAGCGGGCCTCGAGTACCGATGGGCCCAGGAGCTTGGCGGCCGGCGGACCTCGGCGATCGAGACACCGAATATCGCGCTGCGCCACCCTGCCTTTCGCGCGTACGTGGACTACATGCTCACGAACGAATTCATTGGTGCGCTCGACGCACTTCTCGTCGACGATGGCCGACAAACGGCGGTGATGTGTTCAGAGAGTGTGTGGTGGCGCTGTCACCGCCGGCTCATCGCCGACGCCGTCGTGCTCTTGCGCGGCGAACCCGTCGAGCACATCATGCCGGACGGAAAGTTTGTAGCACATCGACCGACCGAAGGCGTGCGCGTCGCGGATGGCCAGCTGATCTACGACGGTAAAGAATAATCGGCGGACTAGCGTCCGCCGATCACGCCGAGCTTCGCTCGGCCTACTACATTCAGACGGAGCTTACGAGCGGCGCTTGCGCGCGGCCGCAGATTTCTTCTTGCGGCGGACGCTCGGCTTCTCGTAGTGCTCGTGGCGGCGAGCCTCAGCGAGCACTCCGGACTTCTGGCACATCTTCTTGAAGCGCTTGAGCGCGCTCTCGATCGACTCGTTCGGTCCGACTCTCGTTTCCATGGTTGAGGTCACCCCCTTTGCACTCGGTCTTGGACGCGAGATGCGGGCCTTATCGTGCCCGCACCTAGTCGCGTCGTAGACTCTTCCGGCGGCGCCATCGGCCGCGGTTTTCAACCCTGAGGTGAGTTTTCGCCGAGGGCGTTATCCCACCTATCTTGGGCATCGGCAGACCGTTGCGACGGTGGTAGCGGCGCGCTCCGGCCGGGACAGGAAGCTTGGGTCGAGTATACGGGACGAGGGCAGGCGAGCGCGGAAGTGGCGCGCCGGGGGAATGCTGTCACGTCGACCATCGACCGGTTGAATTCCGACCTCAAAGAGGCGATGAAGGCGCGCGATGCGGAGCGTACCGGCACGCTGCGCATGGCTATTTCGGCCATGAAGTACCGCACGATCGAGCGCAACGCGCAGCTGTCGGACGAAGAGCAGCTCGATGTGCTGCGCAAGCAAGTGAAGCAGCGCAACGATTCGATCGAGGAATACACGAAGGCGGGCCGCACCGATCTCGCCGACAAAGAGCAACGCGAGCGCACGATCCTCGAAGAGTATCTCCCTGCGCGCATGACGGGCGATGCGTTGCAGGCGGCGGTCAAGGCCGCGCTCACCGGTCTCTCGGCGGACGCGAAATTCGGCGATGCGATGAAGACGGCGATGGCAGCGCTCAAGGACCAAGCGGACGGCAAGGCCATTCAAGAGGCCGTCAAGGCTGAGATGAGCGCAAGAGGCGGGTCATGAGTAGGCTTTCTCGCCGGCGCGAATTCGCCGGTCGCGTACGAGCGGCGTTCTTCGCGGCGTGCATCGTACTCGGTTCCGCCGGGATGATCGTATCGTCGGTTGACGGCGATCGTGCGTCGGCTGCCGACGCACAGGCGCCTGTCATTTCCGTCGACGTCGACGGTGACATCGATGCCGGCATGGCGCATCGGATAGAAGCGGCGGTCGATCAGGCGAAATCGAGCGGCGCTCAGGCTGTGCTGCTCAGCATCGCGACGAACGGCGGTTCTGTCGACGATGCGAACGCGATCAAGGGCGCTCTCGAAGGCGCGGGCATCAAGACGATCGCGTTCGTGCCCGATCGCGCGTGGTCTGCCGGCGCGCTCATCGCGCTCGTCTGCGACAAGATCGTCATGGCGCCGGGTTCGAGCATGGGCGCGACGCTGCCGATCGAACTCGCCCCCGGCGGCGGTGAAACTCCGGTCGACGCGAAGATGATCGCCGCGATCCGCAGCGAGATGGAGTCGCTCGCCGAACAGCATCACCGCGATCCGAAGATCGCGGCCGGAATGGTCGACCCGAACGTAGTCATCCCCGGACTGAAGAAGAAGGGCGAGATCCTCTCGCTGACGCCGGCTGACGCGATCGCACGTCATTTCATCGACGGCGTCTCGTCGACCGACGTGGGCGCGCTCGCGATCGCGGGGATCAAGGACGCCCCGATCGTGGCGTACGCGCCGACGCTCGGCGAAGGGATCGCGCAGTGGGCCTCCGATCCGATCGTCTCCGGCTTGCTGCTGTCGGTCGGGTTCCTCGGTCTATGGATCGAGTTGCAGACGCGCTATTTCATCGCAGGCATCATCGCGGTGCTCGCCTTCGGGCTCTATTTCGGCGCGCACATCATCGCGGGTGCGTCGACGCCGGTGATCATCGGACTCTTCGTGCTCGGCGTGATCGGCGTGCTCTTCGAGCTTCATATATTGCCCGGCCACGGTGTGGGCGGTATTCTCGGCTCGCTTCTCATCATGGCGAGCATCGTTCTCGCCTTCGGCGTCGCTGACTGGCTTCGCGGCATCGAAGTCTTGGCGGTCGCGCTCATCGCGTCGATCGCCATCTTCATCCTGCTCCTCCGATGGCTGCCGGAGAGCGCGTTCATGCGGCGGTTCGCGTTTGCGGGAGCGCAGTCGACGAGCGAAGGCTACGTCGCTGCGCCGACGCTCTCGCATCTCGTCGGGCACGAAGGCGTCTCCGTCTCGCAGCTGCGGCCGGCGGGTTTCGCCACGATCGACGGTCAGCGTTACGAAGTGCAGACCGAAGGCGATTTCATCCCGCCGCAAACCGGAATTCGCGTCGACCACGTGGCGGGTTCCAAGATCTTCGTAAAGCGCTCGTAAGACAAGGGAGACCGCATGGATCTCGTCGGACCTTTTGTTCTCTTAGTCATCTTCGTCGCGTTCGTCCTGTTCATCGCGTTCTTGTACTACGTGCCGATCGGCCTTTGGATCCGGTCGCGTGCCGCGGGCGTTCCCCTCGGACTCTTCAGCCTGTTCCGGATGCGGCTCATCCGCATCCCACCGTCGGTGATCGTCGACGCGCTCATCACCTCGAACAAAGCCGGACTGCACATAACCGTCGACCAGTTGCAGGCGCACTACCTCGCGGGCGGACACATCGACAACGTCGTGCTCGCCCTCATCGCGGCACAGCGCGCGCAGATACCCATGGAGTGGCAGCGCGCGACCGCCATCGACCTCGCGGGCAGAAATCCGCTCGAGGCGCTGCAGACGTCGGTCAATCCGAAAGTCATCGAGACGCCGACGTTCCAAGGCGTCGCGAAAGACGGCATCCAGCTCAACGTCAAAGCGCGGATCACCGTGCGCGCGAACGTCGACCGTTACGTCGGCGGCGCCGGCGAGCCGACAATCATCGCGCGTGTCGGCGAAGGCGTTGTCGCAGCGGTCGGCGGCAGCATGGACTATAAGGAAGTGCTCGAGAACCCCGATCACATCAGCAAGACCGTTCTCTCGAAGGGTCTCGACGCCGGCACGGCCTTCGAGATTGTCTCGATCGATATCGCCGACGTCGATGTCGGCCGCAACATCGGCGCCGAACTGCAGACGGCGCAAGCGGAAGCCGATCGTCGGGTCGCGCAGGCGAAGGCCGCCGAGCGTCAGTACGCTGCGCTCGCGCAAGAGCAGGAGATGAAGGCGCAGACGCAAGCGATGCGCGCGAAGGTCACCGAAGCCGAGGCGCTGGTGCCGACCGCGATCGCCGACGCGTTCCGCAGCGGCAACCTCGGCGTCATGGACTACTATCGGATGAGGAACGTCCTCGCCGATACCGACATGCGCAACTCGATCTCGCAGGCGTCGGGCGGCGGTCAAACGCCGAGCACGCCGCCGCCGTCGGGACCGACGCCTCCGACGACGTCGTAACAAGGCGCGATGCTCGCAGACGTGACCGCGATGCGATTGGCGGACTTCGGGAACTTCATCCCGTTCCTGTTCGTCATCTACGTCATCTACGCGATTTTCTCGTCAATGGCGAAGGCGATCAAACAGGCGGCTCAAGCGCAGCAAGCAGCTCAGACGCAGGCGCCGGGCGCGACCGATGCGTCGGGTCAGCCTCAGTTGTCGGCGGCGGACGTACGTCTTGCGCTGCAACGCCGATTGGCAGCTGCGGCCGCCGCTCGTGCGCAGGCAGCAGCGGCTCAGACCGCGGCGGCGCAAGCCGTGCAAAGCGCGCAAGCGGCTGCGCGTCCGGCACCGGTCATCGTGCCGGTCTCGATGTCGGCGACGCTGCCTGACTTCGGGTCACCGGGCGATGCACTGCAGATCCAATCGTTGACAGACGCATCGCTAATGCCGGCGCGGCCTGCGATGAATCTGTCATCGCTGCTCGCGAGTCTGCCGCTCGCCGCACAAGCGATCGTCGCGGGCGCCGTCATCGGACCGTGCGCCGCGCATCGCGGCGGCGGACACATACCCGAGGACTGGTGACGCAGACGCGGGTCAGCATCGCCGGCCTTGACGACCGCATTCGGCTGTTCGGCGAATTCGACGGCGTTCTTCACGCCGTCGAACGCGCGACAAACGCTTCGATCCAGGTCGAAGGCGACGAGCTCGTGCTTTCCGGCGCGCGCGACGCGACCGACAAAGCGTCGAACATCTTGCGGCGCCTCATCGACGCGGCGGACGCCGGCGAATTCTTGACGGCGGATGACGTTCCAGCCGTCTTTGCCGACGACATCGATAAGAAATCGACTGGGGAGCGGTCGAGATTAATCTCGACCGCCGCGGCACCACAAAGCGCCCTTGCCACAACGCGGCGCGGCCGAGCGGTGCGCGCACGCACGAGGGGGCAGCACGAGTTCGTCGACGCGGTCGGCGCTCACACGCTGACGTTCGCGATCGGCCCCGCCGGTACGGGGAAGACGTTCCTCGCGGTCATCATGGCCCTTGCGGCGCTTCGTGCCGGTGACGTCCAACGGATCGTGCTTTCGCGCCCGGCGGTCGAAGCGGGCGAAAACCTCGGTTTCTTGCCGGGCGACTTCCAGGCGAAAGTCGATCCGTATCTGCGCCCATTGTTCGACGCTCTCGGCGAGATCATGGAGCAAAACGCGATCGAACGCGCGGTTGAACGCGGCCAGATAGAGGTCGCTCCGCTCGCCTACATGCGCGGTCGCACATTGTCCGACGCGTTCGTCGTCCTCGATGAGGCGCAAAACGCGTCGCGCGATCAGATGAAGATGTTCCTGACGCGCATCGGTGCGAATTCGCGGATGGTCGTCTGCGGCGACGTCACGCAGATCGATCTCGTCCGCCGGAACGACTCCGGACTCGTGCACGCGGCGAAGATCTTCACGAATGTCGCGGACATCGCGCTCGTCGAGATGACCGAGTCGGACGTCGTCCGACATCCGCTCATCCGCGCGATCATCGAAGCGTACGGCCGTGCCGATCGCTGAGATGGTACCCTCCCGCAGCGGCAAAGGCCAGGCCGCGGCGGTCGACGATAAACGTCGACCGCTCCTTCCCAAAATCGATAAACGTCGACCGCTCCCTACGAAGACCGAAAAACGTCGACCGCTCCTTACCAAACTCGATAAACTTCGGCCGCTCCCTACCGTCATTATTCGCGGAGCGAAGCGGTGGCGGGTCGACGAAGCGCCGCTCAAGTCGGCCGTGATCAGGACGCTCGAAAAGGCCGCGCCGCGCGTTGCCGGCGAGGTCACCATCGTGTTGTGCGACGACAAAGAGATACGCCGGCTCAATAAGCGCTATCGAGACAAAGATAAGGCGACGGACGTGCTATCGTTCGAAGTGGGCGATGGTCTGAGCGCGGGTGAACCGTTCGGTGACGTCGTCGTATCGGTGGAGACGGCGCGACGACAAGCACGCGCATATCGTGCGCCCCTCATGGAAGAGATGCAACGCCTGATCGTTCACGGTACGCTGCATCTTTGCGGCTACGATCATCACGAACGAAACGAAGCGGCGCGCATGCATGGTTTGACGAGGCGTTTGCTGCGAGATCTGCAACGGGAGGCCGGCCATTCGTAGGCGGAGTTTCGCGAACGCGTTCGCGGATGCGATAGACGGCATCCGTCAAGCGTTCATCGATCAGCCGAATTTCCGGCGGCAGCTCGGATTCGCGCTTGTCGCGATCGCGCTCGGCGCGTTCTTGCGCTTTGATGCGACGCACTGGCTCGTGCTCTCCGCGGCGATCGGTCTTGTGCTCGCCGCGGAACTATTCAATACGAGCCTCGAGCACATCGTCGATCTCATCCAGCCGGACGATCATCCGTTGGCCCGTGCGGCGAAACACGCAGGCGCCGGCGCGGTTCTCATCGCGAGTTTGATGGCAGTCGCGGCGGGAATCTACCTGTACGGCGCTCCGTTGCTCGGCATATTGGCGGGTCGGTGAGCGCCACCCGTCGAAGCGGCGGTGTATATGACCCACTGGCACGTACGTTGAGCGATTCGTCCGGCAGTAGACAGACCGGCGAAGGCGCCGGTCGATTTTAGACGATGTTCTCAGACCCTCGTACGATCTCGGTGGTCGTCGTCGCTTTCCTCGTCTTTCTCGCCGCGTGCTTCGCTGCGTCCGAAGGTGCATTGCTCGCGCTTTCGCGCTTGCGTCTGCTCCAGCACGGGCCGGGCGATGACGCGAAGAACCTCGAGCGCCTCGTCACCGATCGCAGCAACTATCTGACGACGATCCTCGTCGGGAACACGATCATCTTGCTCGCGGCCGACTCGCTCGCGACCTGGGCAGCGATCCAGTTCGGCATCTGGAAGCCGGTGCTCGTCGCGACGGCGGTCATGACGCTCGTCATGCTCGTGTTCGCGGAAGTCGTACCGAAGATGATCGTCGTGCAAGACCCGACGCGCTGGGCGCGGCGGATGGCGCCCTTCCTCAATATCATGGCTCGGTTGCTCCGCCCGATAACCTGGGCGTTGCTCGGCATCACGCATTGGCTCATACGTCTGTTCGGGGGCGACCCCAACGCGCCCGGACCGTACGTGACGGAAGAGGACATCAAGGCGCTTGTGAGCGTCGGCGAGACGCACGGCGTGCTCGAAGAAGAAGAAAAGGAGATGATCCATTCCATCTTCGAGTTCGGCGATACGGTTGTTCGAGAGGTGATGACTCCGCGAACGGATATGATATGTGCAGACGTCGAGGATCCCGTGAGTCGCGGTGTCGAGCTCGTCATCCGGGAAGGCTACTCGAAGATTCCCGTCTACGAAGAGAACATCGACCACATCGTGGGAGTCGTCCACGATAGGGAACTGCTGCTCGCCGTGTCGCGCGACGAAGAGCATACGCTCTTGCGTTCGATTATGCGTCCCATCAAGGCTATTCCGGAGAACAAGCCTGTGGATGAGTTGATGCGCGAGATGCAGGCGGAGAAAGTTTCCGTCGCGATCGTCGTCGACGAGTACGGCGGGACCGCAGGCCTCGTGACGATGGAAGACCTGGTCGAAGAGATCGTCGGCGAGATCATGGACGAATACGATGCGGAACAGCAAGATCAGCCGCCGGAGATCAAGGAAGCTCCGAATGGCGACGTCATCGTCGACGCACGTATGAACATAGATGATGTCAACGAGAAACTCGGACTGAACCTTCCGACAGAGGATTTCGAGAGCATCGGCGGATACACGTTCGGTCTGTTCGGGCGTGTCCCGATGCCAGGCGAACATCTGTCCATCGACGGCGGTCTCACGCTCGTCGTCGAAAAGACATCCGGCAGAAGGCTTTTGTCGGTTCGCATAAAGAAGCCGAGCGCCGACGCCGCCGGTAGTCAACACGGTCGGGAGGAAACGCGTGCCTAGACTTGACGATGCGCAACTCGATACGCTGGCGATACATGCGTGGGAGGCGCGCATGAACGCGTACGCTCCCTACTCGCAGTTCCACGTCGGCGCAGCGCTCTTGTCAGCTGATGGCCGCACGTTCACCGGCGCAAATGTCGAGAACGCATCGCTCGGTCTCACGATGTGCGCGGAGCGAGTCGCGCTCGGCGCAGCGATTTCGGCAGGCGTCCGCTCGATCGTCGCGATCGCGGTCGCCGGCGAAGGCCCGACGGGCATCCTTCCTTGCGGCGCTTGTCGTCAAGCCCTGCTCGAGTTCTCGCGCGGCGCGGTCGTGCTTCGTTGCCGGCCTGACGGCACGCACGAAGTGACGAGCCTATCGGCGCTCGACCCATCGCCGTTCACCGGTGGGGTGGTCGAACTCGCAGGCATCTGAGTCTCAAGCGGCGCGCGGCGCCGCTCGTCGTATCCCCCGATGAGAACCTGCTCCGTCGACGCGTTCGTGCTCCGCATGCGCCCCTTGGGCGAAGCGGATCGTATCTTGACGCTCTTCTCTGCTGAACGCGGCAAGCTGACGGCGGTCGCTAAAGGTGCCCGAAAGACGCAGAGCAAGTTCGGCGCGCGTCTCGATTTTATGGCGCGGTCGGCGCTGACGCTCCACGCCGGTCGGAGCCTGCACGTCATCACGAGCGCCCGGCTGCTCGGCACGGCGTGGGAGCGTGTCGTCGAACCTGAGTTGTTCTCGCTCGCGTCGTACATCGCAGAGGTGATCGACGGACTTTGCGAACCCGACCTCGCCGTGCCCGAACTCTTCGACCTGCTGACGGAATTCCAAGCGGTGACCGCGCAACCGCTTCTCGAAAACGCAAAGGGGCAACGTTCACTCGACGCGCTTCGCGTCGTCATGGAGCTGCGCATATTGAGCGCCCTCGGCTTTGCTCCCGAGCTCGACGCATGCTCGCGATGCGGCACGCCGCTCGGCCGTCGTCCATTCGCCGGCGGCAAGGCTGCGCTTTCGCCCGAAGCGGGCGGCCTCGTCTGCCGCAACTGTCTCGACCTTGGATCGAGCGATGAAGGCGATACGCGCCGATCGTACCTCGTCGTCAAGTTGACGAGCGCGGAATTCGAGGCGCTTCGCGCCGCGCGCGAAGCGTCGCTCGCGCAAGCGCTCCTCACACCGGAGCTCGCCGCGCCAAGCCGCGCGACGCAAGCGTTCGTCCAGCATCATCTCGGCCGCGCGTCGAAGGCGCTCTCGGCCGCAGGCGGGCGCCGATGAACGACGCGATCCTCGCGGTCGATCTCGGTGAAGCGCGGATCGGTGTGGCCGTCGCCGAGCGTTTCGATCTGCCGGCACTGCCGCTGACGACGATTCAACATACGAACCGCGAGGCCGATATCGCGGCGATCACAGCGTTGGCGGTCGAGCGAAGCGCGGGCACGCTCGTCGTCGGTTATCCGCTCAAGCTCGATGGCACGCGAGGTCCTGCTGCGGAGCGCGTCGACCGTTTCGTCGAAGCGCTGCGCGATCGATTCCAAGGCGAGGTCGCGCTCGTCGACGAGCGCCTGACGACGGCGGCCGCGACGAAGCGGCTCGCGGCATCGGGCGTCAAGGGGAGTAAACTGCGCCGCGTCGTCGATCGCGTCGCAGCCGTCGAGATTCTCGAATCATATCTCGCGAGGCGTCGCGCATGAAGACCGTCTGGCAGTCTGTCGCGGCGGTGATCGGCGTCATCGTCCTCGTTCTCGCAGCCTTCGGCGCGGGGGTGAGCTGGCTCGTCTACGGCGATACCCAAAATCCGTCGACGTCTGTCGACGTTCTTATCGGCACCGGGAGCGGCGTGTCGCAGATCGCCTCGCAGCTGCAGTCGCAGGGCGTGATCGGTAGCGCGACGCTGCTCGAATGGTATTTCAAGATCCACGGCGGCGGCGATCACATCGAAGCGGCGGAGTATCAATTCCCTGCGCATCAGACGCTTGAGCAAGTCGCCGACCGTCTCGCGACCGGCGGCCGGTCGCCGACCGTTTGGATAACGATTCCGGAAGGCTTCACGGCGATGCAAATCGCGCAGCGCCTCGGCGCCGCCGGTCTCGTGCCGCCCGTGCTCTTCATGCGAGAGGAGCAATCGCGGACGCTCGACCTCGCCGGCGTGACGACGCACGGGCTCGAAGGTTTTCTATTCCCCGATACGTATCAAGTGCCGCGCGGCGCCGGCGCAGACGAAGTCATCGACATGATGACGAAGCAGTTCCAAGCCGAGCTGCCTCCGGACTATCTGGCGGCGGCGCGCAAGCTTCACCGCAGCGTGCCGGAAGTCGTGACGGTCGCGTCGATGATCGAGCGCGAGGCGAAAATCAACTCGGAGCGGCCGCTCATCGCGAGCGTCATCTACAACCGGCTGCGAATCGGCATGCCGCTCGAGATCGACGCGACCATCGAGTATGCGCTGCCTCAGCATAAGACGGCGCTCTCGTATGCGGATCTCGCGATCGATAGCCCGTACAACACGTACAAGCACACCGGTCTGCCGCCGACGCCGATCAGCAATCCTGGGAAAGCATCGCTAGACGCGGCCTTTCATCCGGCGTCGACGCCGTATCTCTACTACGTCTATAAGGGTGACGGCCACCACGCGTTCTCGACGACGCTGCAGGGCCAGCAGGAGAACGAGCGCCGGTACCTGCGCTGATTGCCGCAAAGCGCGTGCTCCGTCCCAGGGCGCCGAAGCGCAGGCGCAGAATGGGCAGTCCCGGGAAAGTGCTTTAAGGGAGAGCGCGCCGGTTTGAGCATCGAGAGCGGAAACGAAAGTCGGGCGACGCGCATCGAGCTGCAAGATCGTATCGTGCTCGAGACGCGGACGCAAGCCGCAGCCGCAGGGGCGCCTCCGGAACACTTCGAGTTCGAAGTCGTCGGCATCGTCGAAGATGCGCAATCCGCGACTCAGTACGCGGTGTGCTATAGCGAACGAGCGGACGAGTTCATCGTGACGAGCGAGAGCGGCGAGCTGATCG
>DASQJC010000376.1:0-8925 GCA_035631255.1 Candidatus Eremiobacteraceae bacterium
AAGTGAAGCGCCTGCCCAACCGATCCGAAGCGTCGAACGACCGATGAAGCAGAGCGACCTTCAAACGGTTGTCGCCGCTTGGAAGCCTGCGCCGAAAAAGCGTGGCAAGGCCACGGCGAAATCGAAACCGACGGCATCCCGGCTCGAGTCGGCGCGCAAACTCGCGGAACTGTCGGTCGACGCGAAGGCGAACGACGAGCTGATCGATGCGCTCGAGGCTGCGGTCGAAGCGTATCCTGATGAGAAGGACATCCGCCGGGCGCACGGCCGCGTTCTGTGCGAGGCGGGCCGCGTCGGCGAGGCGATCGCAGAGCTGGAAGAGCGTCTGCAAGCGCATCCGGAGGACACCGAAGATCTCATCGACGTCTCGGAACTGTACGAGCGGACGGAGCGTCCGGATCTCGCCGTCGAGCGGCTGCGCCGCGCGGTCGACCAGCTTGTCGCGGCCGGCGATCTCGGACGCGCGATACCGGCAGCCAAGCGCTTGATCACGCTAGAACCGCAGTCGCTCGAAACGGCGACTGACCTCGTCTCGCTCCTTCGAGCGCACGATCCAGGTCTGTTGGTGGATGGCATCGAGCATCTCG
Organism: Candidatus Eremiobacteraceae bacterium; assembly: GCA_035631255.1. Taxonomy (GTDB): domain Bacteria; phylum Vulcanimicrobiota; class Vulcanimicrobiia; order Eremiobacterales; family Eremiobacteraceae; genus JANWLL01. The sequence goes on from DASQJC010000376.1 coordinate 588, forward strand.
CCGACATCTATCGCACGCGAGGCAAGCTCGGCCAAGAGGCGGCTGCATGCTGCGAGCTCCTGTCGCTCGCGCCGGAGCGGCGCGACGTCAAAGATCGTCTCGCTTCCTTATACACGCGCATTCTCGACGTTGATCCCGACGACGGCGACGCATGGGTCGGACTCGCGGCTATCGACGAACCGCTGGCGGAACAGCTGCGCGTCATCCTGGCGCCGGCAGAACCTGCCGATGCGCGGCCCGAGCAGAACATCACGCCGATCGAACAGCATCAGACGTACGCGATGCGCAAGGCGCGCGAGCTCATGGATGCCGGAGACATGGCGGGCGCCGCCCTTTGCCTCGAGCGGGTCGTGCGGACGAACCCGAACCCACGTAACCGGCTCATGCTGGGCAGGTGCTACCGCGAGTGCCACAAGGACGAGGGGGCTGTGGAACAAGGCCTTCGGGCGCTGGCGGACGCGCACGTCGGGGGCGATTTCGACCTGGCCGAGGAGGCGCTCCAGTGGGTTTGTGACGCCGTACCGGCGGTCAAAGGGCCTCTGGCGGACGCCGTCTTCCTAAACCACCGTCCCGAGTCAGCCGATGCATTATATGAGGAACTGCGCTCGCTCTGGGACGAAACCGTTGAAGCGTTGAACGCCACCGCGGACGCATCGGAATGAACGCGTCTGCGGGTGTGCTCGACCGGACCCTCGACCCGGGCGGGCCGACTAGGGTACTCTTGGCACCACTTCCGCGCCGCCGCACATCGTCACCGTTCAGCGTCCTGCTGACGCTGCTGGTGCTCGCTTTCATCATCATCGGCGGGCTTGCGGCTCTCAGCCGCGAGGCTGCCGGTGAGCCTATTCTCCCGGCAGGGCTCTCGAAATACTTCGAGCAGAACGATCCAGGGTTGCCGTCAGGTCTCAACTACGATCTCTCCGTCATCGATCCGCAGACGATGCATACGACCGATTCTCTGCCGCAGCTCGGAACGGTCGAATTGCGGCTCGCGATCACGAACGACACGGCACTGCCGATGAATCTCGATTTTCCGACCGCGCTGCAGTGCGAGTTCACCGTCCGCCGCATCTACGGTTTCCTCGGATACTTCGTCGTGCCGCTCGAGGTCTGGCGATCGTCGTACTTCCATAACTATTCGAAGAAGCCGACGAAACTGCGGCTCGCACCCGGCCAGACGAAAGTCTACACCGCAGACTGGACGATCAACAACCTGAACCAGCTGCAAGTGCCGCCCGGCGATTATCGCATCTACACGTCGTTCCAAGGCATCAGGCCGCTCGCCGTAACAAAACCGCTGTAGCGCCGAGGTCCTTTCGAAGATGGATGGAGCGGTCGACCTTCATGGTCGACCGCCGTTGTTTTTGCATGAGCGCTAGCGACTTTGGCTTGCGGGGCGGTCCACGCTTTTGTGCGAATCTTGTCTTGTGAACGTCACGATCACGGGCTTCATGGGCGCGGGAAAGTCGACTGCCGGGCGGCGTCTGGCGCGGCTCTTACGCATCCCGTTCGTCGATAGCGACGTCGAGATCGAGCGCGCGTACGGGCCGATCGCCGAGATCTTCGAGCGCGAAGGCGAGGCGGTGTTCCGGTCGCGCGAATCTGAGACGATCGCGCGGCTGTGTAATGAAGGCCCGCACGTGCTCGCCGTCGGCGGCGGTGCGGTCCTGGATCCAGCCAACCGCGCGGTCATGCGGCGTCATGGGTGCATCGTCAATCTTGCGCTCAAGCCCGAGACGGCGTATTCACGCGTCGCACATCGGACGCATCGGCCGCTGCTCGGCCCCGTGCCGACGCTCGAAACGATCCGCGCGCTCATGACGGAGCGCGCCGCCGCATACGCTGACAACGACCTCTCCATTTCCGTCGACACGCGGTCACCTTCGGCGATTGCGCACATCATCGCCAGATGGTACAGGCGCAAGACGGCGTCGGAAGAAGCGGTGCCGGGATGAGCACAGACAGAGTCATCGACGGGCTTTCGTACCCGATCGTCATCGCAGCGGATGCCGCGAAGACGTTGCCGCCATTGGTGGCCCAATACCGGCGTGCCGTGATCGTCCACGACCGGCGCGTCACGGACCGAGCGAAGTCGATAGCTTCAGCGCTCGCGACTGCGGGTGTCGCGCCGGCAGATGCGATCGCGATCGATGCAGGCGAACGGACGAAGCGGCTCGAGTCGGCCGCGTCGCTGTACGACGAATTCGTCGAGCGCGGCACAGAGCGCTCGACGCTCGTCGTCGCCGTGGGCGGCGGCACGACGACCGACCTCGTCGGATTCGCCGCGGCCACATACATGCGCGGTTTGTCGTGGGCGGCCGTGCCGACAACGGTTCTCGGCATGGCGGATGCGGCGATCGGCGGCAAGACCGGCGTCGATCTTCGCGCCGGGAAGAATCTCGTCGGCGCTTTTTGGAATCCGATCGCCGTCGTGGCAGATCTCCGATCGCTCGAAACGCTCCCGGATCGCGAACGTCGCACCGGACTGGCGGAGGCGATCAAGTGCGCGATCATCGCCGAACCAGATCTGCTCGACCGCATAGCGACGATGCCGTCCGACGCTCCTCCGGAGTGGTGGCGCGACGTCATCGCCGAAGCAGCGCGCGTCAAGGCGCACATCGTCGCAGCCGATCCGCGCGAAAGCGGGCGCCGTGCCGTTCTCAATCTCGGCCACACAGTCGGCCATGCGCTTGAAACGGCGACGCGCTATCGGATGGCGCACGGCGAGGCGGTTGCGGTCGGCATCCGCGCCGCAGGCCTCATGTCGAGGACGCGCGGCGATTGGCCGCTGGGCGATCATGTGCGCGTGCTCAACGTCATGCGACGCGTCGGTCTTCCCGTCTTCGCCCGCGCAGTGAAAGCCGACGCCGTCATGAGCGGCATCACCCGCGACAAGAAAGTCGTCGACGGCCGCGTGCGTTTCGTCCTGCCCGTGTCGATCGGCGATGTCCGCCACGGCATCGAGGTCGACACCGCCGTAGCGCTGCGTGCGATCGAGAGCTGCACGGCGCCGCCGAGCGGAGCCGAACTGACCGGATGAACCCCGTCGACTGCGTCGACGTCGTCGTCGACGTGCCGGCGGCGAGGCTCGCAGAGGCCTTTACGTATCTCGTCGGCGGATCGGAAGGGCGGCTCGGTGCGCGCGTCCGTGTGCCGTTCGGAGGGCGGACGGTCGGTGGGTGGATCGTATCCGACCGTCGCGCAGCGGTCGACCCAGGTTCGCTCAAACCCATCGAATCCGAAGACGACGAAGGTACCGCGCTCGATCCATCACTTGTCAGGCTCGCCGGATGGCTCCACAAGCGTTACGCATGCAGCTACCGTGAAGCTATCGCGGCGGTAGCGGGCAAAGGATCGTCGCGCAAGGGCGGTGCGCTGTACCGGTTTGTCGACACTTCCTCATCAGCCGAGCTTCGCTCCGGTCGAGATAAATCTCGACCGCTCCTTATCTTAGGTGAGCGGTTTGGAAACAAGCCGTTCGCAGCGCTCGCAGCGCTGAGCACGCTGCGCGAGGCGGGTGAAAAAGTCTCGCTGGGCGCGGTTCTTCGAGAACTCGACCGGCTCGGACGAGCCGGTCTCGTCGAGCGGGTCGAACGCGCCGGATCAAACCGAAAGAAGCCCCGAGTCGTCAAGATGGTCGCGCTCGCTGATCGATCGCTCGCGCGAAACGCAGCGCAGAAGAAGATAGTCGACGCCCTCATCGCCGCGGATCCCGACGGCACGCCGATCGGCGATGTCGCTCGCGCCGCGTCAACGACGTCGCCGACGATCGTCCGCGCGGCGAAGGCAGGCATCGTCTCGATCATAGAACGCGCGCTGACGGCGGAGCTCGAGAGCGCGCGAGACCGCGGTGCTTCGCTTCATCCGACGGCCGAGCAGCAAGCGGCGATACATGCGATCGGCGAAGCCGTCAGTGAAGGCGGAGTCGTCTTGCTCCATGGCGTCACGGGATCGGGCAAGACGCTCGTCTACGCGCGCGCGATCGAACGAGTTCGTGAGACGGGCGGACGCGCGATCGTCCTCGTCCCCGAGATCGCGCTCACGCCGCAGACGGCAGGGCGTATCGCCCAGCCGTACGGATCGCGGGTCGCCGTCGTCCACAGCGCGATGTCCGACGGCGATCGCGCACGCGTGTGGGAGGCGGCGAGCAGCGGCGGGATCGATGTCGTCGTCGGCGCCCGGTCCGCCGTCTTCGCGCCGCTACCCGATCTTCGCCTCATCGTCGTCGACGAAGAGCATGAGCCGTCGTACAAGCAAGACGTCGCGCCGCGCTATGACACCGCCGCCGTCGCACGAGAACGCATGCGCAGCGTCGGCGGCGCGGTCGTGCTCGGATCCGCGACGCCGAGTCTCGAGTCGTACGCGGAGGCGTTGGCCGGCGGCATCCGTCACGTCGTGCTCCGCGAGCGTGCGACGGCTGCGCCGTTGCCCCCGGTCGAGATCGTCGACATGTCTGCCGAGTCAGGATCGAGGGGCCGCCGTCCGCTCGGTGTCGCGCTCGTCGGCGCGATGGAGACCGCGCTCGCGCGCGGCGAGAAAGTCATGCTCTTCGTCAACCGGCGCGGTTATGCCGGACTTCTCTTGTGCCGCGCTTGCGGATTCGCGCCGACGTGCCGGCGCTGCTCGATCTCACTCGTCGTCCACTCGGCGGACGGCTCGATGCGCTGCCACATATGTGGTGATGCATACAAGGTCGCGGTACGATGTCCGCGCTGCGCATCGGACGATCTCAAACCATTCGGCTTCGGTACGCAGCGTGTCGAAGAAGAAGTGCGCGCGCTCTTCCCGTCGGCGCGCGTCGTCCGGATGGATTCGGATACGACGGGCACGCGCGGCTCGCACCGCGAGCTGCTCGAGACGTTCGGCGCGGACGCCGACGTGCTCGTCGGCACGCAGATGATCGCTAAAGGATTGGATTTTCCGACCGTGACCGTCGTCGGCGTCGTCGCCGCGGACATCGACCTCAACCGGCCTGATTTTCGCGCAGCCGAACGTACCTTCGGACTCTTGACGCAGGTCGCCGGACGAGCCGGCCGTGCTGCACCCGGTGCCCGTGTCGTCGTGCAGACGTACGCGCCCGATCATTACGCCGTCCAGCTCGCGGCGAAGCACGACTACGAAGCGTTCGCCGTCAAAGAGCTCGCCCTCAGACGAGAACTGCGCTATCCCCCGTTCGGCAAGCTCGCATATCTATCGATCGCAGCTCCCGATGCGGTCACGGCATCGAACGCGGGGGCTGCGATAGCGCAAGCGCTCCACGCGCGGTCGGATGGCGTCGAGGTTCTCGGCCCGGCGTTCGAACCGGTCGCGAAAGCGCGCGGCGAATATCGGATGCGCATCGCCGTCAAGGCGGATGCGGAAACCGATCTGCTCGGGGCTGTCGATGCCGCCCGAACGATGCGCTCGCCGAGCGGCGTGCGCTTGACCGCGATCGTCGACCCGCGCTAACCACAAACCAAATGTGGTATGCCGAGCGCAGCTCGGCAGCCGACCTTCGGTCGGCATACACATTTTAGAATGATTAGCGGATCAGAATGTGACGCCGAATCCAAGCTCGACGCCGGAGAGCGACCGCGGCGAGAAGCTCGACGCGCTGAAGTTCTGGTTCGAAAATCCGACGCGAGCGAAGAGACCAGACGTACCGGGTGCGGTGAACGCGAGGCCGGCTCGAAGAACCGTCAAGCCGCCGCGCGATGTCCCCGACGGCAGCGATGGGTAGAAGAAGGCGGACGCGTACGGAGACATCCTGCGCTCGAAGTCGGGCAGCTCCGCGATTCCGAGACCGAGACCGCTCGACGTCGTCTGCGCAGTCGAGCGCTGCAGCGCCGCGTAACCGAGTCCGATGGCCGTGTGCGTCCTGGATATCTGGTAGAGAGCGCTAACGTCGAGCCGCGATTCGACGGACGAGTCGTCGCCGTGGACGTTCACGTCTTCGAAGTGCAGCGATGCGAGATACGAGTCGGAGAGACGGCCGAGGAGCTCGAGTTCGTAACCTGTCGATCCGGCGGCTTGGAATGGCGCGGGTGTCGGCGACGCGGGTACGAGACCGCCCGATCCGTTCAGCGCCATCACGCCGGCGAGCGCGTAGCCTCCGCTGCCTGGGCCGGCACTCGCGCTCGGCGACGGGCTGGGGAACGGGCTCGATTCATCGGCGCTTGCTATCGGATGCTGCGCGATGAGGAACGCGGCGAGGATTGCGAGCAGTCCGGCCGCGGCGAGGCGCACCAGTTACGCCTTCGCGCTTTTGGCCCGCTTAGCGAGGCGCGATTTCTTGCGATTCGCCTTGTTCTTGTGGATGATGCCGCGTGCAGCCGCTTTGTCGAACGCAGAAGTCGCCGCTTTGCGATCGGCATCGGTCGCGCCGGGGCCGCCCGCCTTTTTCGAGAGCGTCTTGAGCTTGCTCGTCACCGCTTGATTGCGTTGCCGGCGCTTTTCGGAAGCGCGAGTCCATTTGATCGCCGCCTTGATGTTCGGCACGTATTCCCTTTCCAGTCTGTGTGTGGCAGGCGTCGGGCTCGACGCCAAAATCCGCATTATCATACCATGCGGCGACTGCCACGAGCAAGCGCACACGGGACATCTGGAGGTGGCAAAGTCGCTGCGGTGAACGCTTGCGCGCTCGTGAATAACGCGATCGTCAGACTCGTCGCAAGTCCGCCGCTCCCGCCGCACGTCCTCGATGACATCGCCGCTTCGATCGAAGCCGGCGCTACGCTGCTCGCCGCTCGCAACGACCACGATATCAACGCGTCGTCGCTCAACTTTCGCACGGCGTCCGATGGATTCATCACCGTGCTCGAGCAATTGTCGGACAAGATCGGCAAAGGACTTGCTGCCGGAAGGGCGTTCCGGTTCGACATCATGCTCGACGACCCGGCAGCCATCCTCGACGAGCCGATGAGAAGCTTGGCGGTTCACATGCACGGTGCGTTTGCCGCGCCGGTCTACGTCGCTCGGCGCGACAAGCCGGCTGCAGCGTGGGCGTTCGATCGGCCGATGCCGTGGGGGCGCAAAGGACTGGCGGTCGGTCAAGCGGCGCCCATGCTGCCGTACGGCGGTTCGGAGTGTCTCGGTGTCGCGTTGGAACTAACGCGGCCGACTTTGCTCCTCAAGGCGCGGCTCGAAGACGTGCCCGAACATGGTCTCGTCACGGCGTGCGCGGCGGTCGGCGGCGCCGAGAGCGGTTTCTCCGAAGTCGGCGCATACGCGGCGGTGTCGGCAGCCGACGGAGCATCCGTCGTCGTGCTCGAGTTCGGCGACGTCGCCAAATCGCCCATGACGCGAACGCTCGCCGTGCTCGACATCGAAGCGCGACGATACGGCGGTCGTCTCGGCATGACGGCGCTGCTCTCACACGTGCCGCTCGAGGCGGTTCTCGAGACGCTCTCGCTCGAGACCGGACTCTCGGCGACCGCGGCGCAAGTGTTAGAGACGCACCTTCCCGACGATCGCGCGCGTTAGTCGAACGTGGAACTTCCGCACATAACCTTCGGTTGGACCGACGTCCTCGACGTCGTGCTCACCGCGTACGTCGTCTACGTCGTGCTGCTCCTCATACGCGGCACTCGCGCCGTCCAGATCCTCCAAGGCATCGCGTTGCTGCTCGTCTTACGGCTCATCGCGCAGGGGTTGCATCTTTGGACGATGCTTTCGATCTTCAACGGGTTGCTCATCGCGTCGGGCGTCGCGATCCCGGTCGTGTTCCAACCGGAACTCCGTCGCGCACTCGCACAGCTGGGTACCGGCGAATTCATCGAAGGTCGCGGCGCGCATCACGGTTTTGGAACTGACGGCGAGGTCGCGGGCATCGTCGGGCGTGCGGCTGCATTTCTGGCACGAAGCGCGATCGGCGCGATCATCGTCATCGAACGCGCCACCGGACTCGAAGAGTACGTCGAAAGCGGCCGCGTCCTCGACGCGCGGATCTCGTACGAGCTCCTCTTGACCTTGTTCGCGCCGAAGACGCCGCTCCACGACGGTGCCGTCATCGTGCGGCGTGACCGGATCGTCGCGGCCGGCTGCTTCTTGCCGCTTTCGGAGGCGACGACCGTCGACCGCCGCATCGGCACGCGGCATCGCGCGGCGCTCGGGCTCACCGAGCAGACCGATGCGATCGTGCTGCTCGTGTCGGAGGAGTCGGGAGATATCGAGATCGCGCGCGCGGGTCGTCTTACAATCGTCGGCAAGAGCGCCGAAGATGCGACGTCGGCGCTGCTCGCGGCGATGGCGCCGGCTTCGGCCGCGGCGAAAATTTCGTTCATCGAGCGGGTGAGGATGCTATGGGGCAGAGCGGATGGCGCTGCTGATCGATTCGGTAAGACGCAACTTCGGCCTTAAG
>DASQJC010000377.1:0-5657 GCA_035631255.1 Candidatus Eremiobacteraceae bacterium
GTTCGTCGAAGCGCCGTTCCACCTGAAGACAGATTTCGGCATCGGCATCCGCGTGCAGACGCCGCTGCTGCCCGGCCAAGCGCTGCGCCTCGATTTCGCGACCGGTCAGAACGGCGCGCACGTCTCGTTCGGCATCGGTCAGTCTTTCTAGCATTCGCTCGCGCGGACGCATGGCGGCCGCTCGAGCGTGCAGCCGCATGCCGTGGCTGCTTACTCGAATAGGGAGAAGAGGGAACAAGGGCAACATGGACACGCAACGACCTGCGTCGGCGAGGCCCGCGAAGCTTCGCCGCGCGCTCATCGCCGCCGCAGCGGTTGCGGCGCTAGTGCTCGCGCTGACGCCGCAAGTGCTCGCGACCGATGTCGCCGACATCGGTATCGTCGATCAGGCGGCGATCGGTAACTTGAGCCAGTTCCAAGATGCGAAGAACCAGCTCACCCGCATCCAAGACCAGCTGCAATCGCAGTTCCAATCGGCCATCAAGGGCAAGAGCCCGTCCGATCAACAGCGCATCTCGACGGACTTCCAGAACCGGCTCTCTCAGGCGCAGCATCAGATCTTCGATCCGCTGCTCGGGCGCGCGAACGCGGCGATCGCACAGGTCGCGGCCAACAAAGGCCTCAGCGTCGTCGTCGACAAGCAGATCGTCATCTTCGGCGGCCTCGACATAACGAAGGACGTCACCGATCTGCTCAACTCGCCGGGTCAGGTCGTGCCGCCGGTGAACACGCCGGCGCCGTCCGAGATCGGCTACGTCGACCGCACGCAGCTCGACGCGCTGCCGAAGATGAAAGCCGCGAGCGATCAGTTCGTCCAGTTCCAGAACCAGCTGCGGGCGCAACTGTCGCAACAGGTCAACGACAAGACGCCGGCCGATCAGCGGCAGAAGATCCTCGCGCAATACCAGAGCCAGATGAACGACGAGCGCAACAAGGTGCTCCAGCCGCTCGTCGATCAGACGGATAAGGCGATCTCATCGGTCGCGAAGTCGAAGAGCCTGCTCCTCATCGTCAACGCCGAGAACCGCGTCTACGGCGGCACCGATGTGACGGCCGACGTCGTCAAGGCCCTTCAATAGTAATGAACGCAGTCGGCGCAGGGCAGGGAACCGCCATCCGCACTTGTGCGGCGCTTGCTCTCGCGCTGGCGACCTTCGGTACCGCCGGCTGCGCGAAGACGGTCGAGATGCTCAACTCGAGACCGGCAGCTCACGGTATCGCCTACGTCGACATCGACAAAGTCGTCCAAGCCCACCCTCTCCATCCCGAACTCCAAGCCCTCGACGATCAGATCACGCTCCTCGACACGCAGAGCGTCTCCGCCCCGCAAGCGGTGACGCCGGCGCAGCGCGACGCGCAAGCGGCGCTCGAACGCGACCTCGCTGCAGCCGAGGCGCAATTCGAACAAGACATGCTGCGCAAGCGAGAATACTACCAAGCCCAGGAACAGGCGGCGATGGCGAACATCGCGGCGGGCGGAGCGTCGCCGCAAGGCGGTGACGTGCTCGAAGTGATGCGCACTGAGTTCAATCAGCAGATGTCGCAGCTCCAGCAATCGGGAGCGAAGACGCTCGAGGCGTATCGGGCGTCGCTCTTCAAAGAGGATCAAGCGCACCTGCGGAGCGTCCAAGAGCTGCTCGCGGCCGACGTCCAAGCGAAGATGCGAGCGAAAGAGACGCAGCTCGTCTCGAACGAGACCACCTATCAGGTGCAGCTCGCGCATCAGGACCAAGACCAGCGTCTCAACTTGAAGACGAAGCTCGAGAACCTGACGCTATCGGCGCAAGACCGCTCGCAGTATGCCGCGCAGCTGCAAGACATCGAGACGCGCGAAGAGTTCCTGACGAACCAGCTGAAGTCGAAAGACAACGCGACGCTCGCCGACTACCAGAAGACGCTCCAAAGCCAAGCTGCGGCGAAGTTCGACGCGGAACGCGTGGCGACCGAGAAGCAGACGAGCGCGAAGCTCGCGGCGCGCCAGGACGATATGAACGTCCAATTCCGTCAGCAGGCGGCGGCGCTCAGCACGAAGTTCAACCAGCGTCTCAACGACGTCAACACGGCGATCACCACCAATCCGGCGCTTCATCAGAAGGCGCAGGAGATCCAGAACCAGACGCAAGCGAAGTTCGAGGCCGACGCGGCGACCGCAATGGCGTCGTATCGCGACACGCGCAAAGCGCTCGTCGACAAGTACAGCGCGATCGCGCACATGCAGTTCCAGGACGATCAGGCGATACAGGCGCAGATCGACGGCATCGCAGCGCAGCGTCGCGATCTCTACGCGAAGATACTCGACCAGGTACAGCAGCAAGTGGGCGACGTCGCACAATCGCGCGGCATAGCCATCGTCTTCGATTCGGTCGCAGGCTCCGGGGGCGCCGTCGACCTCACCGATCAAGTGGCGAAAGCAGTCGCCGCGCTACCGTCGGCGACGCCGTCGCCGGCACCATCCGGGGGATAGATGCGAACGTACTCATCCGGCATTTTCTTCGCCGCGTGCGTGGCCGCTACGCTGTTCGCGGGCGGGTGCGCGGGCCAACGCTCTAAGATCGCGACCGTCAACATCCTCGCGATCGAAGCGAACTGGCCGAAATTCCAGAACTATTCGAATCAGCTTCAGGCGAGCTTCGCCGCGATCGAGGCGAGCAAGATGCCCGCGTCGCAGAAGCAGCAGCAGCTCGCTCAGCTCCAAGGTCAGAGCAAGCGCTGGCAAGACGAAGTGACGAACGACCTGCGCGCTACGGTGACGACGATCGCCAAGTCGCGCAATTACGAGCTCGTCGTGACGCGTGAGGGCGTTGCGTACGGCGGCGATGACATCACGACCGACGTCGAAAAAGCGATGAGCATCCCGACGGCGTCACCCTCGCCAGGGTTCTAGACCCGGGCCGCGTCGTGCAGCGCGCCCGCACTCTTTCGGAGCTCGCCAAAGCGGCGGGCGCGGACGTCGTCGGGGACGGCGCGATCCTCATCGAGCGCATAAGCTCGGTCGACGACGCCACGGCGGGCGCTTTGACGTTCGCGGTCGATGCGCGTTGGGTCGAGAAAGCCATCGCATCTGGCGCGTCCGCGGTCATCGTTCCGACTGCGGCAGATATCAACCGCGGCGATAAGACGCTGCTCGTCGCAAGCGACGTGCGCGCCGCGCTCGCCGCGATGCTCGCGGTCTTCGCGCCCCCGCTGCCGCAAGGCGAATCGACGCATCCGACCGCCGTCGTCGCAGCGGATTGCAAGCGCGGCAAGGACGTTTGGATAGGTCCGGGCGTCATCGTCGAGAGCGGCGCGTCGCTCGGCGACCAGGCCGTGCTGCTCTCCGGCGCATACGTCGGCGCTCACGCGTCGATTGGAAAGCGCACGCTCATGCATCCGCGAGCGATCGTGCTCGACCACTGCATCGTCGGCGACGATTGCGTCCTCAACTCCGCGTGCGTCATCGGCGCCGACGGTTTCGGCTTCGTCCGCGTCGGCGATGAACATGTGAAGATCCCGCAGATCGGCAACGTCGTCATCGGCGATCGCGTCGAAGTCGGTGCGTGCGCGGCGATCGATCGCGCGGTCACGGGATCGACCGTCATCGGATCGGGAACGAAGATCGACAACCTCGTGCAGATCGGGCACAACGTGCAGGTCGGCGAGAACTGCGTGCTGTGCGGTCAAGTCGGCATCGCGGGCAGCGCGCGCATCGGCCGCGGCACGACAGCAGCAGGTCAAGCCGGCATCGCAGGCCATCTCGAGATCGGCGAATATTCGCTCGTGCTCGCGCAAGCGGGCGTCACGCATTCGATTCCACCGCGCTCGCGCGTATCGGGCTTTCCTGCGCAGCCGCATCGTCAAGTGATGGAACAGCAGGTCCTGCTTCGCAGGTTGCCTAAACTCATCGAACAAGTGCGGGCGTTGATGGATGCGGTGACCGAGCTCCGTAAACGTCGGTAGCTCGTCCGCACGCGGTGATCGTGGAATACCAGCATACACTCGCCGACGAGATACATCTGTCCGGAGTCGGCCTTCACACGGGCTGTGAGGCAAACCTGACACTTTCGCCCGCGCCGGCAAACGCGGGTTTTTCGTTTTCGCTCGCCGACGGCTCGCGGATCCCCGCGACGCATCAGACCGTGCGCTCGACCGTCCGTTGCACGACGCTCGGATCGTCGACGGCAGAGATCAATACCGTCGAGCACGTCCTCGCCGCGCTCGCCGGCATGGGCGTCGACAACGCCGTCATCTCGATCGACGCGGAAGAAGTGCCTATCATGGACGGCAGCGCGAAGCCGTTCGCCGACGCGATCAAGAAGACGGGCCTCGTAGAACAACGCGTGCCGCGGCGCATCCTCGAGCTTCGCTCGCCGTTCTGGGTGCGCGATGGCGACAAGCTGCTCGTCGTCGTGCCCGCGCCCCACTTCAAGATCAACTTCTTCGTGGCGTTCCCGGAGCCGGTCGGCAATCAGTTCCTCGAGACGCCCGAGATCACGCCCGACTACTTCCTGCGCGAGATCGCGCCGAACCGCACGTTCGGATTCCGCGCGGAAGTCGAGGCGCTCTACTCGCAAGGCCTCGCGCTCGGCGGCTCGCTCGACAACGCGGTCGTCATCGACCGCGACGGGTACATGGGCAAGCTGCGCTTCCCGGATGAGATCGTCCGCCACAAAGCGCTCGACCTCATCGGCGACTTCGCGCTGCTCGGCATGCATCCGCGCTGCGAGGTCATCGCGCTGAAATCGGGCCACGCGCTGCACGTCGCGGCGGTGCGCGAGCTGCTCGCGCCGTACCGTCCGGCTGCGGTCGCGCGTTGACGCGCCAGAACACAAGCACCGCGGCGAATGCGCCGCACTCCTGGAGACGATAGATCAGTGGCTTACGTCGACGTCCGTTCCATCATGGAGATCCTGCCGCATCGCTATCCGCTGCTGCTCATCGATCGGATCACCGAGCTCGAGCCGCAAAAGCGCGCCGTCGGCTACAAGAACATCACGTTCAACGAACCGTTCTTCACCGGGCACTTCCCGAACAACCCGGTCATGCCGGGCGTCCTCATCATCGAAGCGATGGCACAGCTCGGCGGCTGCGCGATCCTCGAGCCGAACAGCCAGACGACGACCGTGCCGTACCTTGCCGGCGTTGACGGCGTGAAGTTCCGCCGGCCCGTCATCCCGGGCGACAAGCTCGTCATGGAAGTGAACGTCATGTGGGTGAGGATGAACATCGGCCGCTTGCGAGCGGAAGCGCGCGTCGACGATCAGCTCGTCTGCTCGGGTGAGCTCGCGTTCTCGATGGTGTCCGACACGCGGCTCTTCCGCCTCGATGCGTCGCTCTTGCACATGTAGGCGGCTGACGTGACGAAACGCGACTCGCTCACAGCGCACTCGCTCAACATCCACCCGACGGCGATCGTCCATCCGGGCGCCGAGCTCGGACGCGGCGTCGAGGTCGGGCCCTTCTGCCTCGTCGGCGAGCACGTGAAGCTCGGCGAAGGCACAAGGCTGCTCGCGAACGTCGTCGTCAACGGGCATACGACGATCGGCAAACACAACGAGATGCACCCGTTCACCGTCATCGGCGCGACCTCGCAAGACAAGAAATATCGCGGGGAGTCGTCGCGCGTGCACATCGGCGACCGCAACATCATCCGCGAGTTCGTCACGATCCATCGCGGCACC
>DASQJC010000378.1:0-13246 GCA_035631255.1 Candidatus Eremiobacteraceae bacterium
ACCGAGCGGCGTGTTCTATCAGGCGTCGAAGTTCCAGTCCGACGTCACGGTGCAAGAGAACGCATCCACCGCGTCGACCGACATCCTCGTGAACCATCCGTACAAGACCGCATCCGGTGTCTACTTCTACCAAGCGTCGTACGGTTTCGGCGGACAGCTGGACCTCCGGCGCTACGGCAAGCCCGTACGCATCGCGGGCACCGGCAGGCTTATGCCGCAGGACCAGATCTTGCTGCCCGGCACGAGCCGCGAGATCGACTACGTCGCCCTGCTGGGTCCGTCCGACCCATCGCAGGTGCCGCTCGGCGTGCCGCTGCCGAGGACGGATGAATACGCGATGTGGGTCATCCACGACAACGTCCCGACGACGTCGCGGCCCCTGCTTGTGCCCGTCGGCAAGACTATCGACGTCGGTGACGGCTACTCGCTCGCTGCGCGCGCTCCGATCGCTTGGACCGGCCTGACGTATCGGCGCGACCCCGGCGAAGGTTTCGTCGGGTTGGGCGCGGCGGTGCTCGTCGCGGGATTTGTCATGGCGCTGTTCTTCGTTCCGATCAAACTCTACGTGCGCGTCCATCGCGACGTACGCGGCTTTATCGTCGACGTCGCAGCGACGACGACGAAGGGCAACACGATTTACGAAGGCGAATTCAAGCAACTTCTCGCCGCGCTCGAGCGTGCGCTCGAGCGCGGCGACGGTGCACCCGCCGAATCGGCGGTGGAGACGGCGTATGCCTGATTACTCGCAATACAACACGAACGCCGCGGCGCTTACCGACGCACATGTCGCGGCGTACATGGCGTGGTATCACGTGGCGATCGTGTGTTACCTGTTCGGCGCGGCTGCGTTCGCCGCGTATTGGTTTTTCCGCAATCGTCCGACGGCGGCGACGGGCGGCCTACTCGCCGCGGCTGGTGTTGTCTGTCAAGCCACGAGCCTCGGCGTCCGGTGGGTGTACAGCGGACACGTGCCGTGGAACGATCTCTACGGCTCGCTCTCCGTCGTCACGCTTTTCGCGGTTTCGCTCTTCTTGATTTTCGGCGCTCGTTTCGGCGCAGGAATGTGGTTCGCGGGGCCGATCGTTCTCACGGTGAGCTTCGCACTGCTCTTGTACGCTCAGGGCTGGAACAAGGGACTCGAGCCCCTCGTTCCATCGCTGCAGAACAACTACTGGATCTATTACCACGTCCCGGTCGTACTCGCCGCGTACGCCGCTTTTCTCATCGCTTTCGCGACGAGCATTCTCTATCTATTGAAGAAAGGCGACGAAGAGCGCCTCGCCGCCGCCGGCAAATCGGTCGGCGCAGCGGTTGCCACCGCGCGACCGGCCTGGCTCGACTGGCTCGACCTCGTCCCCGCATCGGGCGCGCTCGAGGTCATCACATACCGCGTCATCGCGATCGGCGAGATCTTGCTCACGGTAGGCATCATCCTCGGCTCGCTGTGGGCGCACGACGCCTGGGGCAGCTACTGGCAGAACGATCCGAAGGAGCTCGCGGCGCTGACGTGCTGGATATGGTACGCGGCGTATCTCCATTTGCACACGCGGCCATCGTTCCGCGGCCCGCGTCTCGCGTGGATGTCGATCATCGGGTTCGGCGCCGTGCTGTTCTGCTATTTCGGCGTCAACATCTGGATCAGCGGACTCCACTCGTACAAGTGAGTCGCGTCGCCGCATAATCGCGAGGGGCTATCGCGGGGACGCGGCTCACATCTGGTCATACATTCCAACGCCGCTCTGTTCGGCGGCTTTCGCCGCCTCACAAGCCCCGCTCGTAGCCCCTCGCGACGCGGCAACGCGATCGCTTAGCTCGCTTCGTTTCTAACGCGGCAGATCGAACGTGACGAGCCAGAGGGTCGGCGTTTTTTCCACGAGCGCAAGTTTGATGCCACGAGTCGTCAAGTCCGTGAATGCGTCCGGAGAGACGACGCACACGGCCGGCGCCGGCGACCCGAAATACTTGCGCGGAGGTACGTCGTCGGTGTTGTGACCGACGCTCGTTATCGGTGGACCGTTCGTGTAGTAATCGAGAGAAAAGCCTTGGTGGACGCCGTCGAAGCAGATGCGATCGCCAGGTTGCCAGACATGCATGACATCGGCGGCCATCGCCTTCATCGGTTTTGCCGTCGCTTCGATCCGCGGAAGGATCGAGAAGACGACGACGCAGATGAACGCCGCCATCATCGCCGAGAGTCCGAGCGGCGCAACCCACGGGCGATCGAACCGCATCGCAAGGATGAACGTCAGAACGGCGATCGGTACGACGAGCCAGCCCAACAGAGCGAGTGATGGACTCAGCGTCAGCATCAAGCCGCTCGCGTGCGCGCGGCCGTAGAAATACACGCCAGCAGCGAGCACGACGACGGCTGCGATGAGCGCGAAGAGCGCGCCGCGCAATGGCTTCATCGACCCCAGTGCGATCGCGCTTGCGATCGACTCGCCGGTCATGATCGAGAGCGCCGGGAACGAAGCTTCGATGTAGTTCGGCAGCTTCGTCTGCGCGATCGAGAAGAAGACGAACGGAACGACCGCCGCAGCGATGAGGAACTTCCCGTCTTCGCCGCCCGACTTCCACGCCCGCACGACTGCTTGCGGAACGAACGCGATGAACGGGAAGAAGCCGACGATGAGGATCGGCACGTAGTAGTAGATAGGTCCGGGCTGGTTCTCGTACGGCGAGAGAAAACGTCCGACGTTCGAGAGCCCGAAATATGCATAGAGGAAGTGCGTGCCTTTGACCGCCGTTTCGGCCGCGAACCATGCACCCGCGATGACGACGTACAGCGCGATCGTGCCGATCCAAGGCAATCCCCTGAAGGATCGCCACTGTCGTGTCCACGCGGCCCACGCGATGATCGACAAACCGGGCAGCACGAGTGCGATCGGTCCTTTGATGAGCGTGCCGAGCGCGGCTGCGACCGCAGCGATCCAGAGCGCGCGAGCATCGCGATCGCGAAGCGCGAACCAGCCCCAGAGGGTGGCAACCGTCATCGCGCAGACGAGCATCGTGTCTTGGATCGCGAGTCGCGACATGACGAGGAATTCGAGTCCGACGCCGAGCGCGAGCGCCGCGATGATGCCGGCGGCCTCGCCGTACAGCCGTCGCCCGGCGAGATACATCGCATACGCGGACGCGACGCCGAAGACCGCCGACGGGAGGCGCAACGCGAATTCTGTGAGGCCGAAGACCTTGGCGGATAACGCTGCCGCCCAGAACCAGAGCGGCGGATGGACATACCACGGCTGAAGATCTTTATGCAGCGTGAGCCAATCGCCCGAACGCAGCATCTCCTTGACGATTTCGCCGTACTGCGGCTCGCTGTTATCCCACAAACTGCCCGCGCCTAGGCGCACGAAATAGAGCACGGCTAAGAACGCTAACGTCAGTAAGACGTAGAGTTGCGAGCGCTTCCCGCTCGTCGACACGTCGGATTTCACGGTGCGTGCACTTGTCTTTGGGACGGAGCGAAGTCCTCTCAAGCAGCTTGCGCCCGCGTGCAGCGACGGGGCGCGCGCGGGCGGCCGCCGAACGCGACCCGGACATGCGGACGATACGCATAGCGACGCGCGGCAGTCGCCTGGCGCTGATCCAAGCTCGGGCGGTCGCGACGAAGCTCGAAGCGCTGGGAAGCACCGTCGAGGTCGTGAGCGTGACGACCCGCGGCGATCGCGTGACCGATCGAAGCATCGCGCAGATCGGCGGCGACGGCGTTTTCGTCAAAGAACTCGAGGCGATGTTGCTCGACGGTCGCGCCGAAGTCGCCGTCCATTCGATGAAAGACCTGCCGACCGACTCGCCGCCCGAGCTGCGTAACGCTGCGGTACTCGAGCGCGAAGATCCGCGCGACGTGCTGATCAGCAGAGACAACATGTTTCCCGGTCTCGACGCGTTGCTGCCCGCGGCCGTCGTCGGAACGAGTTCGCTTCGACGTCAAGGACTCGTGCTAGCGGCGCGACCAGACGTCGAAGTCCGCGACATCCGCGGCAACGTCGACACGCGCGTCCGAAAGGTGCTCGAAGGCGAATTTGACGCGGCAGTGCTCGCGCTCGCTGGATTGCGGCGAGCCGGATTGCTCGAAACGGTAGGCGGAGGCGCGACGCTCGCGCTTGACGTCATGACGCCGCCGGCAGGCCAAGGCGCGATCTGTGCGCAGTGCCGCGCCGACGACGCGGAAACGCTGTCGATGCTGAAAAGGATCGATCACGCGCAGACCGCTCTCGAGGTGGCGATAGAACGAGCCTTCTTGCGGCGCATGGGTGGCGGGTGCCTTGTGCCGATCGGCGTCAACGCGGCTGTGCGCGGGTCGGGATATGCGATCGAGGCGGTCGTCGCCGCGGTAGACGGAAGCACGTGCGTGCGACGAAGCGCACGTCATGCGCTCGGCGACGAAGAGTCGGCAGTGGCCGCCGCCGAAATCCTCGCAGACGAGATGCTCGCAGCGGGCGGGCGGGAGCTCGTCGACAACTTCCGGTCAACGGTCGTGAAAGGCACATGAGCTCGACGTTCGATCAGACGAAGATCAGCAGCGAACTGCGCGAAGGCGCGGCGCTGCCCGTCCCCACCATCAGGCCGCGCCGGCTGCGCCGCACCGCCGCGATGCGCAGGCTCACCGCCGAGCATCGCGTCTCCGCGTCGGATCTCGTCCAACCCATCTTCGTAGTACCAGGCGAGGGAGTCGAACGCGACATCGCTTCGATGCCCGAAATCAAGCAGTTCTCCGTCGATCGCGCAGTCGGAGAAGCGCGCGCGTGTGCTGCGCTTGGAATACCGGCCGTCATCCTGTTCGGCATTCCTCCCGAAAAGGATGACGAAGCATCGTGGCTCGCGCGCCCCGATGGACCCGTGCAGCGAGCGATCCGGGCGATCAAGTTCGCGTTGCCTGAGTTGCTCGTCATCGCCGACCTCTGCGGTTGCGAATACACGTCGCACGGCCATTGCGGGCTTTTGACGCCCGATGGCGAGATCGACAACGACCGCAGCGTCGCGTTGCTCGCCCGCGGTGCGCTTTCGTACGCGGAATGCGGGGTCGACATCGTCGCGCCGTCGGACATGATGGACGGGCGCGTCGCCGCTATGCGCACCGCGCTCGATCGCGCCGGACACGCCGATGTCGCGATCATGTCGTACGCCGTGAAATATGCGTCGGCGTTCTACGGCCCGTTCCGCGAAGCTGCGGGTTCGACGCCGGCGTTCGGCGACCGCCGCACGCACCAAATGGATCCGCCGAACGCGCGCGAGGCGGTGAAGGAAGCGCTGCTCGACGTCGCCGAGGGCGCGGATATCGTCCTCGTCAAGCCGGCGCTCTCGTATCTCGACGTCGTCGTGCGTGTGCGCCGCGCGGTAAACGTGCCGGTCGCCGTCTACAACGTCAGCGGCGAATACTCGATGATCAAGGCGGCGGCCGCTCGCGGGTGGATCGATGAAGATAGGGCCGTTGACGAGCTCATCGTCTCGTGCAAGCGGGCCGGCGCGGGGATCATCATCACGTACTTCGCGAAATCGATCGCGGCGCGGCTGGCGAAAGCGCAGCGGTGAGCGGCGCGTCCGCTGCGGCGCGCACGACGATCGTCCTGCTCGCCGGCGGCAGCGCTACGCGGCTTCCCGGCAAGCTCTCGTTGCCGATCCACGGCGAACCGATGCTCGTCCGCATCTATAAGCGTCTTTGCGACGGAAGACGTCCATGCGTCATCAGCGCACGCCGGCCGCTTGACGATGCACATGCAAAGGCTATCGATTCCCCGGTCGTATTCGACGACCACGGCGAGGTCGGACCGCTCGGCGCGATCCTCACCGTCGCTGCGAGCTTGACGACGCCGCTACTCTTCGCGGCGGCCGGCGATCTGCCGGAACTCGAAGCTGCGTTCATCGACGATCTTGAGGCCGCATACGATCGTGAGGCCCGCAGCGGCATGGCACCTGAAGCCGTCGTACCGTTGTGGCCGAACGGCGATCTCGAACCGCTCGCGGCGCTCTACGAGACGAAAGCCGTCATTCGCGCAGGGTCTGAAGCGCTGAAATCGGGCCGGCGGCGCGTCAGCGCGATGATCGAGGGCATGCGCGTGCGACACTTCGACGTGCGGCCTCAAGATGAGCGGCGCCTCGCCAACGTGAACACCCGGCCAGACTACGACTTATATAGTCAATGATGTATCCGTCTGTCACCTCAAGCGCGTGACGCGAGGCCATCGATGTCGACGAGCCGCTCCGAATCATTGCACGCCGAGTCCTCGAAGCTGACGCCGGGAGGCGTCAATTCTCCGGTACGCGCATTTCGCGCGGTCAGCGGCACGCCGCGCTACATCGCGCGCGCGGCGGGCTCGAAGATCTACGATGTCGACGGGCGAGAGTACGTCGATTACGTCCTTTCGTGGGGACCGATCATGCTCGGTCATGCGGCGCCGGAGATCGTCGAGGCGGTCGAACGCGCTGCGCGCGACGGCACATCGTTCGGCGCGCCATCGCCCTACGAAGTCGAGCTCGCGAAGCTCGTCGTCGAAGCGATACCGTCGGTCGAGATGGTGCGCTTCGTCAGTTCGGGCACCGAAGCGTGCATGACCGCCATCCGCCTCGCACGCGCGTGGACGAAGCGTGAGAAGATCGTCAAGTGCGCAGGCTGTTATCACGGGCACAGCGACCCGCTGCTCGTCTCGGCCGGTTCCGGCGCGTTGACGCTCGGCATACCCGATTCGCCCGGCGTCACCGCCGCGACGGCGGCCGACACGATCGTCGTGCCGTTCAACGACGACGATACGGCAGGCGCGGCGTTCGCCAAACATGGCGAAGAGATCGCGGCCGTCATCGTCGAGCCTGTCGCGGGCAACATGGGCTTCATCCCTCCCGCACCGGGTTATCTCGAACGCCTGCGGACGTTGACGTCGCAAGCCGGCGCGTTGTTCATCATGGATGAAGTGATGACGGGTTTCCGCCTTCACTACGGCTCGGCACAGCAGCTGTACGGCATCGAAGCCGATCTCACGACGCTCGGCAAAGTGATCGGCGCAGGTCTGCCGGTTGCGGCGATCGGCGGCAAGCGCGAGATCATGGAGCGGCTCGCGCCGAGCGGCGATGTCTATCAAGCGGGAACGCTGTCCGGCAACCCGCTTGCGATGGCCGCGGGCGCCGCGCAGCTTCGCGCGTTGCGCGACGGCGATGCGTACGAACGGATCGAACGCGCCGGCAGCGCGCTTATCGCTGGCCTGCGCGAGACTTTCGCAGAGGCTCGCGTCGCCGCGCAAATCGGCCGCATCGGGTCGATGTGGGGACTGTTCTTCAACGCAAGCCCCGTGACCGATCTGACGACCGCGAAGAAGTCCGACACGAAAGCGTTCGCGCGATTTTTCCACGCGATGCTCGACCGGGGCGTCTACCTCGCGCCCTCGCAGTTCGAAGCTGCATTCTTGTCGGCGGCGCATTCCGACGACGACGTCGCGCGGACAGTGAGTGCCGCGCGCGATTCGCTCGCGGCGATGGCGTCGGCTCGCTGACCGTGGGCGAGAGGCGAAAGACCGAGCGGAGGCCGCAGCCCAAGCGCAAGCGCGCATCGAGCGTCGTCGTCATCAGTCTGCCGCGGCTCTTCCTCTATCACCGCGCGCTCGAAGATGCGCTTCGCGCCGGCAAGCAGATGGTCACGTCGACCGAGCTGTCACGCCGCGTCGGACGCGGCATCTCGTCGACGCAGGTTCGCAAGGATCTATCGCATGTCGGCAAGATCGGCAGGCGCGGGCAAGGCTACGACGTCGTCGTGCTCGTGCGCCGGCTCGCGAGCGTGCTCGGTCTCGACCGCGATTGGCGGCTCGCGATCGTCGGGTTCGGCTATCTCGGTCACGCGCTCGCAGCATATCTCGAGTATCGCGAAGAGAAGTTCCACATCGCCGGCATCTTCGATAATGACGATGCGATCGTCGGAACGCAATGGCACGGCGTGCGCATCAGCCACGTCGACGATCTCGAGCGCGTGCTGCCGGTGCTCGGCTGCAGCATCGGCATAATCACGGTACCAGCGCCAGCCGCGCAAGCGATCGCCGACCGTCTCGTCGCATGCGGCGTCACCGCCCTTTTGAATTTCGCACCGGCTGCGCTCAAGTTGCCGCACGGTGTCGCGCTGCGCGCCATCGATCTCGCGTCGGAATTGTCGATTCTCACGAGCCAGCTCGGCTAGCATAGGCTAGGGAAAGGAAATAGCCGACCAGAAGGCGGCCAAGCGAACATGCCTATCGTCGTTCTCGGCCTCAGCCACAAGACCGCACCGCCAGAAGTACGCGATCGCCATGCGTTTCCCGCCGAGCGCGTGACGGAAGCGCTCGGCGCGCTCCGCGACTATCCGGGCATCCGCGAAGCGGCGATCGTCGCCACATGCAACCGTCTCGAGATCTACGCGGAAGTCGCAGACTTCGAGGCGGGCGTCGGCGAGATCAAAGATTTTCTCACGACCTATCGCGCGATGCGCGTCGAAGATTTCGACAAATACCTCTACACGCTGCTCGGCGCCGACGCGGTGGAACAACTGCTCCGCGTCGCGAGCGGCCTCGACTCGATGCTCGTCGGCGAAGCCGAGATCATGTCGCAGGTGAAAGGCGCTCTCGCATCGGCGCAAGCCGCGGGCACGATGGGCAGCCACCTGAACCGTCTTTTCCGGACGGCGTTGCGCGCCGGTAAGCGCGCACGCACCGAGACGAGCATCGGCCGCGATGTGGTCTCGCTCGGCGCGGCTGCGGTCGAGCTCGCCTCGCGAAGGGTCGACCTGCAAGGCGCGTCGACAGTCGTCGTCGGCGCGGGGAAGATGGGCACGACCGTTGCCCGCCATCTCGCCGCGCGCGGCACGAAGAGCATCGCGATCGTCAACCGGACGCTTTCGAGAGCGCAGTCGATCGCCGATGAGATCGGCGCGAGCGCTCTCCCATTCCAGAAAATGAACGACGCGCTCGCAACAGCCGACCTCGCGATCACGGCGGTCGGCAGCGGCGCGCATCTCGTCACCGCGGCGGACGTCGAGGCGATCATGGCCGGCCGGCCCGATCGGCCGTTGCTCATCGTCGATATCGGCGCGCCGCACGACGTCGATCCTCAAGCGCGTTCGATCTCGGGCGTCGGAGTGCTCGAGCTTGCGGACCTGCGAACCATCGTCGACGACAACATCGGCGGCCGAAAAGCCGCGGTTCCGGCGGTCGAGGCGATCGTGGGCGCGCTGACGCTCGAGTTCGTGCGCTGGTATCAATCGAGAGCGGCCGTGCCGCTCATCGCGCGGCTGCGCACGCGCGCCGAACGCATCCGCACGAACGAGATCGAAAAGCTCTTCGCCAGTCGCCCGGAGCTCGATGAAGTGCAGCGGACGGCCATCGTGCAAGCGAGCATCGGCATCATCAACAAGCTGCTTCACGAGCCGCTGACGAAGCTGCGTGAGACCGCAGCGTCTGCCACGCAAGCCGGCGATTCCGCCGATGCGCTCAACAAACTCGTCGACCTCGCCTCGATGGAAGAACAGATCGAGCGCCAGTTCTCCACGACGTTTTCGCCGCCGGCGCGATAAGCCGGTGCCGCTGCCGCTCGCGGGCGTCCGGGTCATGGTGACGCGCGCCGCCGATCATGCGCGCGAGCTCATCGATCTGCTCGAAGGCCGCGGAGCGACGGTCGAAGTCGTGCCGCTCATCCACATGGGTCCGCCGCCGCACGAACGTGCGCTCCAAGAAGCGATCGACGCAGCCGATGATTTCTCGTGGATCGTCTTCACGAGCGTCAGCGGCGTCGAGTCTTTTGCGCGCCGGCGCAAGCGCGCGCTCGGCGTCAATCCGCACGTCGCGGCAATAGGACCGGCGACGTCGGAGGCGGTCGCGAACCTTCTCGGTCGACCGGCGCACGTCGTTCCGCCGCGCTACATCGCCGAGGCGATCGCACAAGCGCTCATCGAAGCGGCGTCGCCCGGATCGAGCGTGCTTCTCGTCCAAGCGCAAGATGCGCGTCCGGTGCTCGCCCATCGCCTCAGGCTCGCGCGCTTCGAGGTCACGGCGGTGGCAGCGTACTCGACCGTCTTGCAGGCGCCTGCGAACATCGATGCTCGCGTCGCGACCGTCGACGTCGTCACGCTCGCATCGGCAAGCGCGGTCCGCTCGCTCATCGACGGACTTGGCCTCGAACTCGCGCCGTCGAAGCTGCGAGGCCGGCTCATCGCATGCATCGGACCGATCACCGAAGCTGAAGCGCGTCGCGCCGGGCTGCACGTGGAATTGACACCGGAGCGCTCGACCGTCGATGGTCTCGTCGAAGCGCTCTGCCGCTACTACGAGAGCGCAGCCCCATAATGTAGTAGGCCGAGCGAAGCTCGGCTCGTGATCCGGGTGAGCGCCGTCACACTAGGGCGCGGTATCATGCCGCGCTAGCGCGGCCTTTCCATCGCATCTCCGATTAACCGAGTATGACGTTTCGCGTCGCGATAGCGGCGCGTTTTCCGGAGCATGCAGCAATCATGGCAATCGATTTGAAGGCGACCAACGGCGCGACGAGTCCGCCCGCGGCGCTCATGCAGGCAATCGCGGACCGTAAGGAACGGCCCAAGCCGTGGGTCGACGCCGATGCATTTCCTTGGCGTGACGAAGAGTTCTCGGCGCGCTACGTGCGCCGCGCTAATTACCAGTCGCTCTATGGAATGCAAGAGACCGGCGACGACGTCGACGCAGTGTGCGCGCTGCTCGAATGCGCTCCGAAGGCGAGCGTGCTCGACCTGTGTTCGGGCAATGGACGCCATGCGATCGCGATGGCGCTGCGCGGCCGTCGCGCGACCGGCATCGACGTCGGAACAGGTCCCGTGCAGCTCGCACGCGAGACGGCGAAGAATCTTGGATTGTCGATCGATTTCCGTCTGCTCGACCTGAAGCGCATCTCATTCGAAGACGCGTACGACGGTGCATATCTCACGTGCGGCGGGTTCAGCGATTTCAGTCCGGCCGACGCTGCGGAGATCCTCTCTATCGTCGGACGCGCGATCGTTCCGGGCGGCCGATTCGTGTTCGAATACGCAGACGCAGGGTCAGCTTCACGCGCCGACGAGCGTTCGTGGCAATTCGTCTCAGCCGAGCAGTCGATGTTCTACGACGGGCCGCACCTGCAGCTCGACGAGCGCGTCTACGACGCCGACTCGGATGCGGACGTGTTCAGGCATTTCGTCGTGCCCTCAGACGGCCACGTGCGCGAGTTCTCGCGCTGCCGTCAATACTACAAGGAAGACGCTGTCAGGGCGATGGTCGCGGCGGCGCATCTCGAGCCGATCGGCTCGAGCGAAGGCAGCGCACCCGGCTTCAAGCGCTTCACGGCCAAACGGCCCTAAGCGAGCGGGATGTGGTATGCCGAGCGAAGCTCGGCAGCCGACCTGCGGTCGGCATACCACATTCAGCTGATCAGCGCGAGATGACGAGCGGGTTCGGCATCGACGCCGAGTCGTATTTGAGCTGCCCGCCCGTCGCTTTGTAGAAGTAGACATCCGGCGCGAACACGTCCCCATTGCGCTGGAACGAGATCTGCCCGATCACCGTATTGAAGGTTCCGACGGATAGCTGTCGATCGAGCTGCAGATGGTCTGCCGTGTGGATCTGTTTCGCCGCCGCGATGGCGATCTGTGCGGCGACGTATCCGAAGAGCGAGTACGCCGACGGTTGTCCATACTGCGCCTGATAGTGGCGCACGAAGGGCTGCGCGGTCGGCATGAGATCGAGCGGCGGCACGCATGACGTCACGAGCATGCCCTCCGCAGCGGTCCCCGCGGCCTTGATCGACGAAGCATCGTAAAAGCCATCGTTCGCCATCGCGGGTGCCGTGATGCCGGCAGCACGGATATCCGTGAGGACTTTTTGGAGCTTCGAGCCCGGACCGCTGAAATAGATGAGATCCGGCGCGTCGGCTTTCACTTGCGCGACGATGTCCTTATCCGACTTCATGTCGACGTCGACGCCGACGCCGTCGGTCTTCGTCGTCTTGCCCGAAGCCGCATAGTTCTGGAAACCGAGCGCGCTGTCGACGCCGAACTGATCCTTGACGTAGACGACCGAGACCATCTTCGACTTGAGAGTCTTCTCCGCGTACTTCGCGGCCTCGGTGCCTTCATCGACATCGGTCGGGCAAAGCCGGAAGACGTTGTCGTATCCGTGCTGCGTCAGCGCGTAGTACGGCTGCGTCGGCACGATGAGCGGCACTTCTTGCTGGTGGTAGGTTTGGAGCGCGAAAGAGGTCTCCTCGGCGCCGACATGGCCGATGACGAAGCCGACGGTCGGATCGACGAGCGCGAACTGCGCCTCTTGCAGCGCGATGCCTGGATCTGCTTGATCGTCGAACGTCTGCACCTTCCATCCGAAGTCGGTGAGCGAACGGGCCTCGTTCGTCTCGTCGACCGCGAGGTTGACGCCGTTGCTCAAGTCGATGCCGAGCTGCCGTTGGTCGCCCGACAACGGCGCGACGAGCGAGATCGTGATGACTTTCGTGTACGGCTCGAAATCGGCAAGCGACGCGGCGGGCGCGGCGCCACACATCACGACGAGCGCGGCGGCGATGAGGCCGCGGCGCATGCGTTGGCGACGTCGAATCACAGGATGGCTCCTATCTACCATATCTATCACAGCGCACCTCGCACTGCGATTGACGCCGCAGTACTGATGAGAAAGACGACCGAGAAGGCCATGTTCGCGTTGAACACGGCGGCGTTGAGCGAGAATACATCGCGCCGAGCGCGGATGAGTGAGAGCTCGTAGACGAGCAAGACGAGTGCGGCCGCGACGCCCACATAGTAGAGCACGCCGACATGGGTCAGGATGCCGAGCGCGGCAAGCGCGATGACGAGCAGCGCGTGAAGCAGTTGCGGAACGAACCGGCCTGCAGCCGAGCCGAAACGCGCGGGGATCGACCGGATGCCTTGCGCGACATCGATGTCGTGATCCATGAGCGCGTACAGGATGTCGAAGCCGGCGACCCAGACGGTGACGGCGCCGAAGAGCAGCCATGCGCCTGGTTCGAAACGGCCAGTGACGGCGATCCAAGCGCCGAGCGGCGCGAGCGCATCGACAGCGCCGAGGACGAAGTGGACCGCCCACGTCCAGCGCTTGACGAGCGGATAGATGATGACGCCGGCCGCGCCGATCGGGAGCAGCGCGAGGCAGAGCGGATTGAGCTCGTATGCCGCGAGCGTCAGGAGCGCGAGGCCGATGACGATCGCGACGATCATCGTCGCCGGCGAGAGCTTGCCCGATGCGACGGCGCGTCCGGC
>DASQJC010000379.1:0-7522 GCA_035631255.1 Candidatus Eremiobacteraceae bacterium
CCAGCTGGTTCGCGTAGTCGTAATTCCAGAATGTCTGGAGCGTGTGGCGGTCTTGGTAGTAACAACCGTAGCACCACAGCGCGAACACGTCGTAGTTCCCAGGCCCGTTGAAGTTCGGCCCGAAGAACGCCGGCTCTCCGACGTTCTGCGCCCACTCCTCGTCGAAGAAGTAGCCGTTACGCGATTGCGCGACACGTGCGCGGTAGTACGAATGATCGTTGATCGTGTGGCTGTACGATAGCTTCTGGATGTCGTACCAGTGATACCACGCGTCGGCGTTGTTCTTGAGCACGAGCGAGGCGCACGGGTCGCCGCCGAACATGTCCCCGCATTTCGGGTTTGTGCTCGGCAGCACGCCGTTGAGCGCGAGCTGCTGGCCCTGGACGCCGCCGTAGCTCGAGCGGAAGATGCCGATGCCTTCCTCCGCGACGTATTGCAGATCGTTCTGGTTGTTGTCGCCCCAGTGGTGGTGGATGTTGACGATGTTGTCCTTGGTGTTGACGAAATCGAACCCTTCGATGTTCTCGAAATAGAATTGGCCGGGCTTGCCGTAGATCTGGTCATCGTTCGTATAGGAGCCGGCGAAGAACCACGACCACTTGTTGTCGGGTGTCGCGCTTCCGTACTCCGCCTCGAGATCGTGCTGATACGCGGGATTGCCGACGCTGACCGTCATGTCGCCCATCGGCGGGTATGTGCCTTGCTTGACGACCATGTTGACGATGCCGCCGTTCGAACCGCCCTGTTCGGCGGACAATCCGCCCGTCGTCACTTCGACATCTTGCAGACCGGTCGTGCTCAGCTCGGTGACGTAGAAGCCGACCGTGCGATCGACGATCGGGATCTCTTCGAACTCCCAGCCGACTTCCGTCGTCGTGCCGCCGCGGATGATCGGCGAGTTGCTCGTCGGTCCGCTCGTCACGCCCGGCGTCCGCCAGAGCACATCGTAAAGCGTGTGATGCGTCGTGTCGCCGAGCTGGACGTTCATCTGCGCGGCGGTCACGTTGTACGTGTCGGATGTGAGATTCGGTTGGACCAGATTCGTCTTCGCCGTCGTCGTCACGTGGCCGAGCACTTTCGCTTCCGGCTGCAGCGTGACAGCGACGTCGAGCGTCTGATCCTGGAAAACATTCTCGCCGGCGAGGGCGATCGGCGAGAAACCGGGTGCCGTCACCGTCAGCGTGTATGTATCGGGCGAGATGTTGACGATCGAGAAGAAACCTTTGGTGTCGGTCGTCGTCTTGTAGACGCCGGTCGGCGCCGCCGCCGAGACCTGCGCACCCGGAACCGGGGCGCCTTTGTCATCCTTGACCGTGCCGGTGAGACTTCCGGTCGATCCCGCCGACGCCGGTTGCGCCATCGTCGCGATCAGCAAGACGATGACCGTCAAAACCGAAGCTGCAAAGCCGAAAACGCTCGACCGCATAATGCCCTCCGATCGCGCTGGCGCATACGCCACGCAAAGCGACGGTTCGCCACAATGCGGCGGCGCCTGCACGTAGGGCAAAAGGTGGCGCATTGTACTGCTTTGGCGCACCAGAACAGAAAGACGGCGGGCTTTTCGCCTGCCGTCTTCAGTCGTGCCTTTGGTGTACGCGTCGCTTAGAACTTGTGGATCACGAAGAACTCGTACGTCCTCGGGTAGTCCGTGATGTTCTGGTTGATGAAGACCGGTGTCGAGCTCGCGAACGTCGTCCCAGGGGCGTAAGCCGGCGCTCCCTCGAAACTGATCGGGTTCGAGACCACGGGATTGACGATACCCGATTGCGGCCCGTCGAACGGATAGCAACCGGTTCCGTTCGTCTGACACGGCGTCGTGTTGAACGAGACGTTGAAGATGTTCGTGACGCGAACGCCGATCGACGTTTGCGGCGTACCGAGGTCGTGGAGCACCGATATGTTCGCGAGCCACCACGCCCCAGCGATCTGCTCGGGTTGAAGCAGCGGCGTCGCATCAGGCGGCGTGGCCGGCTGACCCGTCGACGGACCAACACCTGGGTCCCACGTCTGGTTGTTGAGGGTCGCGAGGCACAGGCCCTCGGGTCCGACGTAGCAGTTGTAGACGTTGTAGTACGTATGCGTTTGGTAGTACGCGAACGGAAGTATATCCCATCCGTGCGAGTGCCAGTCCGCCGACATGGTGCCCGAGAGGAGCGGATTGCTCGGATCACGCACGCGGAACCCTGCGTTGATCAGGTTCTGATCGAGCGGGAAGTTGACGAACGATGCTTGCCCGGTCGATGTCGTCCAGTAGTTGTCGTACGTGCCCGTCAGCCACCACGACAGTCCATCGCCGTGGATGACGTGACTCAAGTCGAATTCCGCGCCGAGCGCGTTGTCGTGACCTGCGTTGGAAAGAACTGGCGGCCCGAGTTTTTCTGAGCCGTCCGGGTTCTTTCCGATTATCGGCTGGTAGAACGAGTAGTAATTGTCCGTCTTATGCCACCACGGACCGAACTTCATCGTCGTCACGCCATCGGCGAAGGCGTGCTCGAACATCAAGTCGGCGTTGTGGTTTATCTGTGGCTGGGCTGAGAAGTTCGTGTTCGACGGATTATACGTGCCCGAGTTGTCGCGATAGACGTATCCGGAACCGATGAGACTGTTCGTCAAACCGTACGTGAAGCGGATGACGTTGTTGTTGTTCAGCGTGTACGTGCCGGCGAAGCGCGGACTGAAGCCGCCGGTCGAGAACGCGAGCTTCTGCCCGTTGACGACCGGTATGCCGTACCATTCGCGGTCGTAACGGACGCCTGGCGCCAGCAAGAAGCGTCCTGTGTGTATTTCAGTTTCTGCGTAACCTCCCGAGAGATGCGTCGGCACCTGGCTCGCCAGATAGTTGTCGGGCCAGCCGGTCGGGCCGAAGAAGTTCAGCAAGTAATAGCGGAAGAGGTTGCGGTCGAACTCCTCGTTGGCGCCGATCTTGAGCGTGAGATTGTCACTGAGCTGGTTGTCGTAGTCCGCGTTGAAGACGTACATGTTCGAACGCCGGTCGCCGTAGAAGTCCTCGATGTCGAACGTGCACGGGAAGGAGTCCGCGCCGTTCGACCCTAGCAGCGGACTACCGGCGGCGTATGGATATGCCGGACAGCCCTGGATGAAGCTCGTTCCCGTGGCTGGGTTGTTCTCGAAGTTCGGATAGTTCGGATCGGTGAGCTTCTGATCGAAGATGTACTGGTTGAAGTTCTCGGCCACACGCAACGAGATGAGCGAGTGCTCGTTGATCGTGTGGTTCAGCTGGATTTTGCCCAAGCCCGAATAGTGGTTCCACTTGTTGCCCGTGCCGGGCTGCAACGCCACAAATTGCAGGCCCTCGGGGCACGCCTGACCGTCTGCAGCCGTGCCGCCCATGCCGCCTGTCCACGTCGTGTTCGGCGGCGCTACCACCGCGCCGGGGCACGGAGCGAGCCGCAGGTTCGGCGCGTTCTGCGTGCCGCCGTACAATAGGTAGTCGAAATCGAACAGTCCGTAGCCGTTTTGGAGAAGTACCTGCCAGTCGTCTTTCTCGTTCGGGTGATAGTGGAGATTCGCGACCATGTCGCGCGTCCACACCGGCCCGTCGCCGTTGAAGAAACCGTAGAGCAAGTCCGGGTACGTGTGCTCGCCGTAGTTGTACTCGTTCTGTGAGTTGACGCCGTCGAAGCCGAAATAGTACGAGAAGCGCCTGTCGGGCGTCGCGCTGCCGTAGTCGAGTGTGAAACGATGATTGTAGTCGCGGCTCGTCGTGCCGAACGCGATCGTGCCTTGTGCCGGGTACGTGCCGACCTTGACGACGGAGTTTAACACGCCTTCTCCGGCGTTGCCGTACTCCGCCCCGTAACCGCCCGTATAAAGCTCGACACTCGAGACGCCGATGTTCGACAGGTTGGTCGTGAAGAATCCGGTGATACGCTCTTGGATCGGAATGCCGTCGAACTCATACGCGAGGTCTGTGACTTCACCGCCTCGGATACGCGGCTGACCGGGAAAACCGTTCGTCGTGACACCGGGAAGCGCGTCCATATATTCGTAGAGCGTCTTGTGCAGATCGTCGCCGCCGGTCGCCGCGTTGAGCTGCTGACCGGAGATCGTGTACACGTCTGCCGGCTGGTTCTTCTGCACGAGACTGCTGGCGGCCGTAACGGAGACTTGCCCGAGAACTTTCGGCGCGTTCTTGAGCTGTTGGTTGACTAGCATGATCTGGTCTTGGATGACCGTGATGCCCTCGACCGCCTCGGTCGAGTAACCTTCTCTGCTAAACGTGACCGTGTACGTGTCCGGCGGCAGCGCTTGGATGACGAAGAAGCCTTTGCTGTCCGTCGTCACGGTTTTCGCCTCCGACGGCGATGCGGCCGATACGGTCACGCCGGCAAGGCCCGCTCCGGATTGCGAGTCGGTCACCGTGCCGTCGATGACTCCCGTCGTTCCCGCGAACGCGGGCGTGACGACGGCGAGCATGAGGCCGAGAAACACTGCTGGTGCGAGGTGCCGAATGGAAGATGAATGCATGGAAGTCCCTCCCTGGGTATCGCCACCATCCTGAGCGCGTCGCATGCCAAACCCGCCCCCCGCTTCCACAGGCTCATGGGGCGTCGCAACGTCTGTGGCGTGATATTCTGGATTTTTCTAGCACGTTCGCGTGCGTCCCCTATGGATTCATAGCGTGGCGATTGTACTGCAAAAGCGCGCAGAACAATATCGGCGTGGATGCGTGCTCGCATCGGTTGAGAATTGAACATCATGGCACGAGCATTTCCCAGCGGCGAGCCGGTCGTGCGTTGTTCGCCGCTCATGCTGCACCTGCGCCACACGTTCACGATCTCGCGATCTTCCGAGGACGTCGCCGAATCCGTGTTGCTCGAGCTCGACGACGGCGAGTTCACCGGCCTGGGAGAGTGCGCGCCGTCAGGGCGGTACGAGGAGAGCCCCTCGCTCGTCACGCGACAGCTCGAGGCAGCCGATCTGCGCGATGTCGATCTCTTCGAGTTTGACGTCGCGCTCGCGCGACTCGGCGGCGATCAGCGCGGCGCGATGTGCGCGCTCGACATCGCACTCCACGATCTAGCAGGCAAGCGGCTCGGCGTGCCGGCATACCGCCTGCTCGGCCTGGAACCAAGCGCTGCTAAAGAGACGTCGTTCACCGTCGGAATCGCCGACATCGATACGATGGTCGCCAAGACGCGCGAAGCCGCGCACATGCCGATCCTCAAAGTCAAAGTCGGCGCGGGCAAAGAGATCGAGACGCTCGAGGCGTTGCGCTCGGTCTATCTCGGCCGCATCAGGATCGACGCAAATGAAGGCTGGGAGCCGGAGCAGGCTGTCCGTCTGCTCAACGAGCTCGCGCGCTTCGATATCGAGTTCTGCGAGCAGCCCGTGCCCGCCGGTGCGCCGGAGCGGCTGCGGTTCGTGCGTGAGCGATCGAAGATCCCGATCATGGCCGACGAGAGCTGTCGCATTCCCGCCGACATCCCACCGCTCGCCGGCTGCGTCGACGGCATCGTCATCAAACTCGTCAAGTGCGGCGGCATGCGCGAAGCGGTCGCCATGACGCACATCGCGCGTGCGCTCGGCATGAAGATCATGATCGGGTGCATGATCGAGTCGTCGATCCTCGCGACCGCCGGTGCTATTCTCACGCCGCTCGTCGACTACGCAGATCTCGATGGCCCGCTGCTCGTCACTGACGATCCGTATGACGGCGTCGTCTTCGACGGCGCACAGATGCGTTTGCCCGACGCGCCCGGGCTGGGGGTGGCGCTCCGCGCCCCGGCGTAGACCGCCGCATGCCGCAAGGAAAACGACGTTATGCCATCCTCACGGAGGGCTATCTCACCGACAGGCATGCGAAGACCGCGCACGGTGTCATGCAGTACGGACGCGATGAGGTCGTCGCCGTCATCGACTCGGCGTACGCGGGAAAGAACGCGATGGGCGTCGTGCCGCACCTCGGACGGTCGTGTCCGATCGTTTCGACGGTGCGTGAAGCGCTTGCGCTGGGGCCGACATCGTTGCTCCTCGGCGTCGCGACCGCCGGCGGCGTCGTGCCGCCTGCCTTTCGGATCCAAATACTCGACGCCGTCGATTCGGGCGTCGAGATCGTCAGTGGTTTGCACGAATTCCTCAACGACGACGCGGAACTCGTCGCGCGCGCCAAGGCGAGTGGCGCAAAACTCTGGGATGTCCGCGAAGTTCCTGGCGGCATCCAGCTTTTCTCGGGCGAAGCGTATCGCGTGCCGCAGACCGTCGTGCTCGCGGTCGGCAGCGACTGCGCGATCGGCAAGATGACCGTTATGCTCGAGCTCGAGCGCGCCGGCCGCGCTGCGGGTGCCCGCCCCGAATTCGTGGCGACCGGTCAGACCGGCATCCTCATCGCCGGCAAGGGCATCGCCGTCGATCGTGTCATCTCCGATTTCGTCACCGGCGCCGCAGAACGACTCGTCATCTCCGTCGATCAGGATACCGACATCACGCTCGTCGAAGGCCAAGGCAGCATTCTGCATCCTGCGTACGCGCCCGTCACGCTCGGCTTGCTCTACGGCTGCGCGCCGGATTGTTTTGTTCTCTGTCACGACGCCGCTCGCAACCGCATCGAGGAGTTCGACGTGCCCATCCCCGATCTCAAGACGCTCGCCGCGATGCACGAGTCGTGGGTCGCGCCGATCAAGCCCGCGCGCTGCGTCGCGGTCGCGCTCAACACGCACAGGCTCGACGAGGGAGCCGCACGCGCGGCGATCGCCGATGCCGAACGCGTCACCGGACTGCCTGCGGACGACGTCGTCCGTTTCGGCGCTGACAAGCTATGGCACGCTATCGCAAAGGCGGCCGCATGAGAAGATTCGTCCCCGTCGTCGCGGCGTTGTCGGCCGCGATCTTCGCCGCCGCTTGTTCGAAGGTCGGCACGGCGACGAACACGTCGTCCCAAGGCAACCCGTGGACCGAACACGGCGTGATGCGCATCGTGGCGAATCAAGAGCCGAACTCGTTGCTGCGTCTATTCTCGAATCAGGCGGCAGCCGACGACATGACAGCGCTGCTGTTCGAGCCGATGTTCCGCTACGACGATCACGGGAACCCCGTGCCCGCGCTCGCGACGACGTTCCCGACGTTGCAGAACGGGCTCATCAGCAAAGACGGATTGCGCATCACCTTCAAACTCCAGCCGAAGGCACGCTGGTCCGACGGACAGGCGGTGACTGCGAACGACGTCATCTTCACTTGGCACGCGATCGTCGACGGCAACAATCCGGTCGTGACGACCGCCGGGTACGACGGCATCAAGACGATGATCGCGGACAACCCGCATCAAGTGACGATGGTCTTGAAGAAGCCGTACGGTCCGTCGGTCTTCCTGTTCTCTGAGGGGTCGTTTCCGCCGCTGCCCGCGCACCTGCTCGCGCGCTATCAGCGCATCGACCGTCTCCCATACGACGCAAACCCCGTGGGCGATGGACCATTCGTGCTCAAACAATGGCTGCACGGCTCCGATCTCATTTTCGCGCCAAACCCGCTTTATTGGCGCGGGCGTCCGAAGCTCAAC
Organism: Candidatus Eremiobacteraceae bacterium; assembly: GCA_035631255.1. Lineage (GTDB taxonomy): Bacteria > Vulcanimicrobiota > Vulcanimicrobiia > Eremiobacterales > Eremiobacteraceae > JANWLL01. Next base: position 7,517 of record DASQJC010000379.1, read on the forward strand.
GAAATC
>DASQJC010000380.1:0-4740 GCA_035631255.1 Candidatus Eremiobacteraceae bacterium
TGGAAGCGCGCGCGATCCGCATCGTCGTCACCGTCGTTGGTGAAAACCCGGGCGAACACGTCCGCTTCTTCCGGCGTGAATTTGCGGGCGTTCGAGCGGATCCAGCTCTCAACGGCGGCGTCGTCGGCTGATGCGCGCACGCCATCGCGAAACGCATCCGGCTTCACTGCTAAGAACTCGAGGAGCGCCATGTCGAACGAGCTTTTCTCGCCGAAGACGTACTCGCCGAGCGTACCGTCGATCGATGCGCGGGCTTTGTCGATCGTGCGAGGGAGCATCGGCAGACCCATGAGTGTCGCTCGCGGACTGCGCGGGAAAGACTTGGTCAGATCCATCATTGCATCGCTTTCATAGAAATGGGGAACGGGCATGGCGGTTCAATCCCGTGTTCAAAATGTCCCTACTATCGTAGTGGAATGTATGGGAAACACCGCGACGGTCGAGCTAAAGCTCGACGCTACATCTTCTTCTCGACGGGCTATTCGTGGCGTAGCGCTTCGATAGGGTTGAGCTGCGACGCGCGCCGCGCCGGGTAGAATCCGAAGACGATACCGACGGCAGCTGCGAAGCCGAACGAAAGCAGCACCGAAACCGGCACGATCTCGATCGCCCACCCGGCCCCCGCCGCGGTGGCGTACGATGCCCCGATGCCGGCGACGACGCCGATGATACCTCCGACGCATGACAGCAGCACAGCTTCGACGAGGAACTGGAGCAGAACGTCTCGCTCGCGAGCGCCGACCGCCATCCGGATGCCGATCTCACGCGTCCGCTCAGTCACTGACACGAGCATGATGTTCATGATGCCGATGCCGCCGACGATGAGCGACACCGCCGCGATGCCGGCGAGCAGCCGAGACTGCACCTGCGACGTCGCGCTCGCCGCTTGCTGCACATTGGCGATGTTGCGGACGGAAAAGTCGTCCGGCTCGCGCGGCGTCAATCCGTGACGCAGCCGCAATAGCGCCTCCGTCGAATTGACGACGCTATCGACCGCATCGGGCGAGTCGGCGGAAATGAGGATGACCCCGAGCCAGTTCTGGCCGTTGAGACGAAGCTGCATCGCGCTGAGGGGCACAACGATCTGATCGTCTTGGTCGCGACCGAAGCCGCTTTGACCCTTTGCCGCGAGCACACCGACCACCAAGAACGGCACATTTTTGACGATGACGGTCTTCCCGACCGGATCGCTCGATGGGAACAGATTTTGCGCGACGGTCGCGCCGAGCACGGCGATTTTCGCACCGCTCGACTCATCCTCTTGGGTGATGAAGCGGCCTGAAGCCATCGTGTAGCTCTCGACCTGCAGCCAGTCGGGCGTCGTGCCGGTGATCGACGTCGCCCAGTTATTGCCGCCGGCGACCGCTTGCGCGTTGACACCCGATTGCGGCGCCACGTATGCGACGTCGGGAATGTCTTGCTTGATCGCCTGTGCGTCGGAGATCTTGAGCGACTGTCGCGCGCCCGCGCCGAGCTGCACGCCGCCGGTGATGATGCTGCCCGGGATGACGACGATGAGATTGCTGCCCAGGCGCGCGAGCTGCGCCTGCACCGCGGCCTGTGCGCCCGCTCCGATCGCCATCGATGTGATGACCGCGCCGACGCCGATGATGATGCCGAGGATCGTCAGCAATGATCGGAACGGATTGCGCACGAGCGACTGCCACGCCACCCGCAAAAGACCGCCGGCGCTCATGCGCTGCCTCTTGCCGAAGCGGCTTGAGCGCTCGGCCGATCGTCGACGACGTGGCCGTCAAGGAAGGTGACGATGCGTGACGTCCAGTTGGCGATATCGGGTTCATGCGTGACGATCACGACGGTGATGCCGCTCTCCGAGTTGAGCCGCGTGAATAGCCGCATGATCTCTTCGCTGCTGTGACTGTCGAGATTGCCGGTCGGCTCGTCCGCGAGGATGACGGCCGGGTCGTTGACGAGCGCTCGCGCGATCGCGACACGCTGCTGCTGTCCGCCCGACAACTCGGAGGGCAAGTGTTTCAAACGGTGTCCGAGACCGACGGCCGTCAAAGCGCGCGCCGCGCGTTCGCTGCGCTCTTCGTGCGGCACCCCCGCATAGGTGAGCGGCAGTTCGACGTTCTCGATCGCCGAGCTCCGCGAGAGCAGATTGAAGCCTTGGAACACGAAGCCGATCTTGCGGCTGCGAACTTCGGCGAGCCGATCGCCATGTAAGTGCGAGACGTCGTGGCCTTCGAGCAGATACGTGCCGCTCGTCGGTTGATCGAGACAGCCGATGAGATTCATGAACGTCGATTTGCCCGAACCGGATGGCCCCATGACCGCCATCGACTCGCCCCGGCGAACGCGTACGCTGACGCCGTCGAGCGCGACGACGTCCTCGGCGCCGACGCGATAGATCTTGCGCAGCTTGCGCGTGTCGATGACCGCGGTCTGCGCGTTGTTGCTCGCCTTGACGGAATCGGTCATCGACCGAAGCCCACGCCTCCGGCCATCGGATTCGAGTTCGTGTACTGATCGGTCTGAAGCTGCCCGATGATGACGCGATCGGTGGGCTGCAGATCACCGCCGCGCACTTCGTAGTACCGGCCATCGTTGACGCCGAGCGTCACGCGAACGCGCACCGCTTGATCGCCGCGCAGGACGAAGATGGAAGCGTGCGATCCCGGCGCACCTGCGACCGCGCCGCTAGAACCACCCTGGCCCTGGCCTTGACCGCCGCCACTGCTCTGGCCGCTCTGACCACCCTGGCCGTTTTGCCCCTGTCCACCTTGGCCGTTGGTCTGTCCACCTGAACCGCTCTGGCTGCTTTGACCGCCCGTTTGTCCGCCGAAACCGCCGCGCCCGGTTCCGCCGGCAGGCTTGAACAAGAGCGCTGCCGCCGGGATCGCAAGGACGTGGTTGCGGGTTTGCACTGCGATGATGACGTCGGCGGTCATGCCGGGCTTGAGTCGAGCAGATGCGTCGTGGACCGCGACGATCGCGTCGTACGTGACGACGTTTTGCACGGTCGTCGGGTTGACGCGCACCTGCGTCACGGTGCCGTTGAAGGTCGTATTAGGATATGCCGGCACAGTGATGCGCGCCGTCGCGCCGTCTCGCAGCTGTCCGACGTCTGCTTCGCTCACCGACGTGTCGATCTGCATGTCGCGCAGGCTCGACGCGATGACGAACAGCGTCGGCGTCTGGAACGACGCTGCGACGGTCTGACCAACGCTCACGTCGCGCGCCACGACGATGCCGTCGATCGGGCTCGTGATGACTGCGCGCGCGAGATTGTAGTCTGCTTGCTGGACCTGGCCCTGGCTCGCATCCGACTGCGCCTGCGCCGCCTCCGCCTGTGCGACGTTCGCGTTGTGCTGGTATGATGCGGTCGCGATCGACGCTTGCGCGGCTTTGAGGTCGGCTTCGTCAGCGCTCTCCGTCGCGGCATCGGTATCCATCTGGCTTTGCGAGATGTAGCCGCGGGAGAGAAGTTGTGTGTCGCGTGCGACAGTCGTCTGCGCAAGCTTCAATGCTGCCGCGGCTTTCGCGACGTTCGCCTCTGCGCTTTGCACCGAGGCCGACGATTGCGCCGCCGTCGATTGAGCGGCAGCTGCATTTGATTGCGACGCGGCCGCGCTCTCGTGCGCTTGAAGCGACGCTGCCTCGAGCGGTGTCGGATCAAGCGTCGCGAGCACTTGGCCCTTGTGCACGATCGAGTTGAAGTCGACGCCGAGGGTCGCGATAGTCCCCGAAACCTGCGTGCCGACGTCGACCTCGTTGACGGGGTTGACCGTGCCCGTCTCTTCGACCGTCGAGCTGATGTTCTGGTAGGTGAGCGGGGCGGTCACGTATCGCGGCGCCTTCGAGCCGCCGTTCACGAGCCGCACGATGATCCCGACCGCGACTATAAGGAGGATGGCGATGAGCGGCAAGATCCACCAGGGCCGGCGGCCCCTGCGTGCGGGACGCCGCGGCTGTTCGTCGTCAGGCAGCTCGTCTGTAAGAGTGACCTCAGGGTCGGACGGAGTTCTGGTGATCATATCGCTCACAGGGTACCTCTGCAACCTTACAGATGCTTTAGGCCGCGATGAGACACCTGTGAAAAACGCGGCAGGGCAGGGCCGGGCGGCATCACCATTGGAACGTCGCGCTCGGTGAATCCATTCATCGCGCACGAGCCGCAATCGTCGCTGGCGATCATCTCGGCCATGATAACGCCTGCGATCCTTATCCTCGCGAGCGGTAATCTCGTGTCATCGACATTGACCCGCCTCGGCCGCATCGTCGATCGGGCCCGCGCACTCGGCGACCATCTCGCGGCGCACGGAAACGCGATGACCGTCAGCGCGAGCGCGGAGCTCACCGAGATTTTGCGCAACTATCGCCGCCGCTCGATTTTTGTGGCGCGGGCGTTATCCGCATACTACGCCGCGATCGGGTTTTTCATCGTCACGAGTCTCACGATCGCGCTCGACAATTTCATGCAATCGCTCGTGCCGTGGCTCGCGGTCGCGCTCACGGTCGTCGGCGTGCTTCTGCTGTTGCTCGGAACGCTTGCCCTGGTCATCGAGACGAATCTCGCGTCGGGCATGCTCGGGCGCGAACTCGACGTGCTCGGCGCACCTCGAATGTAGTGGGTGGAGCGGTTAGTGTGACCGCGCCTATAAAGGCAAAGCCCTCCCTAAAGACCGAAACGCTTCAAGACGTACCGCCGCCGAACGCGAACTAGTTCGGGCGGCAACTCGTATATCACTAGCCGTGCATCTTCGAGAAATGGAAGGC
>DASQJC010000381.1:0-2388 GCA_035631255.1 Candidatus Eremiobacteraceae bacterium
CGCTTCGAGGGCGATTGATGGCCGCTGCCGATCGTTTCGAGTGGCCGTGGCTGGACGAGCCGCATCGCGATCTCGCTCGGGGCGTCGAGTCGTGGGCGCTCGCGAATCTGGCCGACGACAGCGAACCGCACGATGTCGACGCCGCGGTCCGCAAACTCGTCAACGCGCTCGGCAAGGGCGGCTGGCTGCGCTACTGCGTGCCGGCCTCGCACGGCGGCGCGCTTGCGGCGCTGGACTGCCGCTCTCTCTGCATCATTCGAGAGACGCTCGCATACCGTGATGCGCTCGCAGATTTCGCATTCGCGCTGGAAGGTCTGGGCAGCTGCGCGATCGCGCTGAGCGGATCGCGCCAACAGCAAGACACATACTTACCGCGTGTCTCGAGCGGCAATGCGGTCGCGGCGTTCGCGCTCTCCGAACCCGACGCGGGCTCCGATGCTGCAGCGCTCACGACGAGGGCACGCCGAGATAGCGATTCTTATGTCCTCGACGGCATCAAGACGTGGACCTCGAATGGCGGTTCGGCAGATTTCTACGTGCTCTTCGCGCGCGTCGGCGAGCGGGCCGGGAGCAAGGGCATCACGGCGTTCATCGTCGACGGCGGAACGCCCGGCCTCGAAATGGCCGCGAGAATCGAAGTCATGGCGCCGCACCCGCTCGCGACGATGCGGCTGCGCGGGTGCCGAATACCTGCGTCTGCGCGCATCGGCGAAGAGGGCGACGGCTTTAAAGTCGCGATGCAGACGCTCGATCTGTTCAGGCCGTCCGTCGCGGCAGCCGCGCTCGGTTTCGCCCGTCGCGCGCACGATGAAGCCGTTTCGCGCGCACGGGGCCGCCAGATGTTCGGGCAAACGCTTGCGGACTTCCAGCTCACGCAGGCGGCGATCGGCGACATGGCCGCACTCGTCGACGCGAGCGCCCTCCTCATCTACAGAGCCGCTTGGCTCCGAGATACCGCGCAGCGCCGCGTGACGAAAGAGGCCGCGATCGCGAAGATGTTCGCGACCGAAGCGGCGCAAAAGGTCATCGATCGCGCGGTGCAGATCCACGGCGGGCTCGGCGTCGTCCGCGGCAACGTCGTCGAACGGCTCTATCGCGACATCCGCGCGCTTCGCATCTACGAAGGAGCCACCGAGGTGCAGCAGCTCATCGTCGGGCGCCACGAGCTGGCCGACGAATCGAAGGCCGCTCGATGACGAAGACGGCGTTCGTCGATACGTTCGCGCGCGACAACCTGCCGCCGCGTTCGCAATGGCCGGATCTGCGCTTCGATCTTCCAGAGCTGCAGTATCCCGATCGACTCAATGCCGCGGTCGAGTTGCTCGACGCGAACGTGCGCGGCGCGAACGCGGATCGCACGGCGGTCATCACGCCGAAAGAACGTCTGACGTATCGCGAGCTTCTCGATCGGGTCGACAGGATCGCGCACGTCATCGTCGACGAGCTCGGATGCGTCCCCGGCTCTCGCGTTCTCCTACGAGGTCCGAACGACGCGACGATGTTCGCGTCATGGCTTGCGGTCGTCAAAGCAGGGTGCATCGCCGTCACGACGATGCCGCTGCTCCGCGTCAAAGAGCTGACCGACGTCGTGAGTAAAGCACGCGTTCATGCGGCCATTTGTCAGGCCGGTCTCGCCGCCGACCTCGAGTCGACGAGAGAGCGTTGCCCCGATCTCGAGCGCATCGTCTACTACGGAGCCGATGCGCCGCAAGGGACGTCGCTCGAGCGCGCTGCGGCCGGCAAGCCGGCGAGCTTCAAAGCGGTCGACACCGCATCAGACGACGTCTGCATGATCGCGTTCACATCGGGGACAACGGGCGTGCCGAAGGGCACGATGCATTTCCATCGCGACGTCCTCGCGGTGTGCGACACATTTTCGAAGCACACACTGCAGCCGAACTCCGGCGATATTTTTTGCGGCACGCCGCCGCTCGCGTTCACGTACGGGCTCGGCGGTGCATTGCTGTTCCCACTCCGCGCGGGCGCGGCTGCGCTTCAACTCGAGAAGTCGTCGCCCGAACTATTGCTCGAGGCGATCGCGAAATATAAGGCGACCGTCTGTTTCACCGCCCCGACGATGTACCGTGCGTTGACGCCGCTCGCCGGCGATGCGGACATCTCGACCCTGAAGAAGTGCGTATCAGCCGGCGAAGCGCTTCCGAGCGCGACTCGCGCCGCGTGGAAAGACGCGACCGGCATCGACATCATCGACGGCATCGGCTCGACCGAGATGCTCCATATCTTCATCGGCGCATCGGGCGCTGATATCCGCGCGGGATCGACCGGCAAGGCCGTACCCGGCTTCACGGCATGCGTGCTCGACGATGATGGGAAGCCCGCGCAACCCGGCGTCGTCGGGAGGCTCGCCGTCAAAGGCCCGACCGGCTG
>DASQJC010000382.1:0-3602 GCA_035631255.1 Candidatus Eremiobacteraceae bacterium
GCACGTCTCGGGCGCCGCGACTGGTGCGACGCAGCTCCAAAGCGGCGCTGCGCTCGGCATCGATCTCGCATCGCACGACGGTACGCTCGTCGCGATCGCTCCGTTGCCGACCACGTACTCGGTCACCGGTCCGCTCGTCACACAAACCGGGGCGTCGCCGCAGCCGTCACCGTCTGCATCGCCGACTCCGGCGGGGCTGTTGCCGGTCCCGCAACCCTCGGCGAGTCCGGCGAGCGCTGAATTCGCGACGCCGACGCCGGAGCCGCTAGCACTTGTGGATCTCGAGGGTGAAACGCCGTTCGCGACTGCGTCGGTCGCGACCGCGCATCTCGGCGCCGACGTGCGGCTTGGTTCGGCGCACGTCATCGTGCCCGGCGGCAAGGGCGTCTATCTCCCGTCGTTCGTCTACACGTTTTCTTCTGAGGTCGGCTATTCGCAGAGCAACGTCGCCGGCAGCACCGAAGACATCCCGATCTACTTCGGCAGCACGCGCGACTCGGTCACCGGCGCACACTTCACGTACAGCGCTCAGACGAAAGTCGGCGTCGGTCTCGATCATAAGCTCGTCGACGGCGACAAGGCGTACGATCTTTTCTCGGTATCGCCGCTCTACGGCCATGCGCGCGACGCGGAATTTACTTGGCACGAACAAGTGAACGACCACTCATCGCAGACGCTCGACGGTTTGACCGCCGACGGTCTCGGATCGGTCTGGCGATATTCCGCGATCGACAGCCTGCATCGCTCGTATCTCGGCTTGACCGGATCGGACTCGCTCGCGGGCGATTTCGAAACGCTCGTCTGGCAGGGCGCCTACGAGCCTCTCGGCGCGGGTTGGCTCGGCGATCTCTTCGACTATCACGTCGCGACCGAATATGGGCGTTCGCAATCGTATCTCTCCGTCGTGACGCCGATCTACGATACGGCTTTCGACGCGCTCGTCCAAGCGCCGGCGCTCGTGCTCGACTCGTCGTCATCGCTCTCACTGCAGGCGGATTGGCGACAGCTCTTCGACGATCAGCCGCATCGCCAGTTCGATTCGACCTACTCGGCGACGCTCACGCATCGGTGGGATCAGTTCTTGACGACGAAGCTCGCCGACATCGAAAACCCGATCGTCGACGTCTATCCGTCCTTCAACACCGGAACGCGCGAGTACATCAGCACGCAAGTCGCCACGATCAACTACAACAACGGCGAGCCGTTCTCGTTCGGGCTCGGGCTGACGCACGACGCTGCGTTCTCGGCTCCGCCCGGCATCGCCGTGCAGCCATGGTTCGCTTCGTTGGACGTACGTTTTCGCGTCAGCTCGTCGCTCGCGTTCGATGTGAGCAGGTCGTACGGTTTCGGCTACCTCGGTCAGCGTCTCGGCAGCATCGGTTTCCAGATACTGCCATGAGGAGAACCTTCGGGCTAGACGAAACCTAAACGGTCATGAAAGTGCTCGTCACGGGCGGCGCCGGATACATCGGCGTCGTGCTTTGCGAACGGCTGCTCGAAGCGGGTCATGAGGTGCGCGTCCTCGACCGGCTTTATTGGGGCGCCAAACCCATCGAGCACATCGTCGATCGCATCGAACTCATCCACGCCGACGTCCGCGATTTCGACGACCGCGCGCTTGACGGCGTCGACGGCGTCGTCCATCTCGCCGGACTCTCGAACGACCCCACCGCCGAATACAATCCGACCGCGAACTGGGAGATGAACGCGGTCGCGACTGAAGCGCTGGCGGCGGCCTGCAAACGGCGCGGCGTCGGACGGCTCACCTTCGGTTCGAGCGCCTCTATCTACGACGGTCTCGGTGATGGTCTCTTCGACGAAACGACGAAGGTCGCGCCGCGCGGCGCCTACTCGCGATCCAAGTTCGAAGCGGAGCAGCATCTCATGCGCGCAGCGGACGGCCGGTTCGCGCCGGTGATCTTGCGCCAGGGCACCGTCTACGGCTACAGCCCGCGGATGCGCCTCGACCTCGTCGTCAACACGTTCATCAAAGATGCTCTGCTGCGCGAACGTCTTTACTTGCACGGCGGCGGCTGGATGTGGCGGCCCCTCGTCGACGTGACCGACGTCGCAGAAGCGCATCTGCGCTGTCTCGAGGCGCCGGCGAGCACGGTCGGCGGCCAGATCTTCAACGTCGTCCACGAGAACCATCAGATCCGCCAGCTGGCGATGCTCGTCGCCGGATCGCTGTCGCTGCATCATCGCCACGTGCGCCTCGAAAACGCGCCGGTGCCGAGCATCAATCGCAACTATCGCTGCGCGAACCGCAAGCTCCAAGACGCGATCGGCTTCACTCCGCGCGTCACGGTGCTCGAGTCGATCGAGCGCATCTTGAGTTTCTTGCCGATCGACGATCCGATCGAGCTCGCGCATCCGCGCTACTACAACATCGCATGGATGACGATGATCGACGAAGTCATCGGCACACACGGCGCGTTCGCCGATGTGTGGTCCTCACGGCGGCGCGACCCGAACGCAGCCGATCCAGCGACGGTGCGTTCCCAGACGACTTAGTGGCGGCGGCGACAGTCGCCGATCTTTCACGGCCTGTTCAACGGCCGAACCCCTGGCTTTCGATTTGCACAATTGCGTTGGCGCTCATGGCCGGCGGATGCGGGCCGTCGCTGAGCGATACGAAGGAAGTGACGCTCAAGACGGCCTCCAGCTATCCTTTCGGCGTCGCGTGCGACGACGACGGGAACGTTTGGATCGCCCAAGCAAACGCGAACATGATCGAAGAGCAGTCGCCCTCTGACGGCTCGATCAACGATCGACCGATTCCGACTGACGATTCAGGCGTGCGCGGCATCGCGTTCTCCTACGATAGTTCGTCGCAGCGCGTTTGGTTCACAGAATCCGCCGCCAATCGTATCGGCACGATTTCACAGGCCGGGCCGATCGTCGAATACCCGCTGCCCCATGCCGATTCGGAACCGTTCGCGATATCGGGCGACGGTTTTAACGGCGTGTGGTTTACGGAACTGCGCGGAAACCGCATCGGCCACATCACGAATTCGGGCGTCATCACTGAGTACAACATCCCCACGCCCGACAGCTACCCGAACGCGATCGACGGAAGCCGTGGTGATCTTTGGTTCACAGAAGGCCGTGGTAACCGGGTCGGCATGATGAGCCACAATCGGATAGTCGAAATCGCGCTTCCACATCCGAACAGCCGCCCATCGGCGATCGCAGCTCAATACTGGGGGACGACACCGACGGCATGGTTCGCCGAAGAGAGCGGACGCATAGGGCGGGTCGACGTCAACGGCCACTTCACCGAGTATGATGTTCCTGGAAAACCCGATGCGATAGGAACAGGCCCGGGCCTCACCCTTTGGTATGCTGACGGCGCAGAGCGAACGATTACCGGGGTCAGCGCGAGCTTCGAAGCAAGCGACCAGCCCCAAGATTTTTCCGTGACGCGCCCGTTCCAGGTCGCTGCCTCAGGCGAAATCGCGAATGTAGCGACGTGTAAGGACGATCTTTGGGCTACGAATCCCCAGTCGAACTCACTCATCCATGCGAAGATCTTCGTCACTCAATCGTTGTGAGAGCGTGAAAGGCCGCGGCGGTCCTATTTTCGGTAGCCCTTCTGCTTG
>DASQJC010000383.1:0-5984 GCA_035631255.1 Candidatus Eremiobacteraceae bacterium
GTGAAGACCAAGAAGGGCTTCGATCTTATTGCGGAGTCGAGCGACCCGAAACTGCCGCGCAAGATCAGCGCGCCGGCTGATCTCGATGGCAAACCAAGTCGCGACCTTTTCATCCTCGGGAAAGTCGTTCGGACAGAACAGCATCGCGGCTGAGCCTTTCGTCTTAGGAAAGGTCGTTCGGACGCAACATCAACAGCAACAATCTGACGCTCTACTTCCGATCGCCCATCAGCGTACCAATCGCGCACTAATTCCGAACCCGAGTTCGGATTTTGTGTTGTGCGTAAGTGACGCATCCATAAAAAAAATTTGTGCGCGGTTCTATCCGGGGGTGTACCGGAAGCAACGTCTGCAACCCGCATCTGGCCGACCTCGGCTGTTGACTTTTCCCGAAACACGGTTTTAACCTAAGCCTCACGCCAGACCGGTGTGAGGCGTGCGATGACGACGAGTCAGGTTCTAACCAGCGTCGAGCGTATCGCGATCGTCAGCGAAGAGCGGTGGCACGCGCTGCGCCGCCAGGACGTGACGGCCTCGACGGTCGCCGCGCTGTTCGGTCTTCACCCGTACATGACGATCGGCGAGCTTCACGTCGAGAAGTCCGGCATCGAATTGCCCACACGCGCCGAGACGTCGGTGATCCGCCGCGGTCGCGCGCTCGAACGCGTGGTTGCCGACGAAGTACAGCGCGAGCGCCCGCACTGGAAGATCACCAAGGCGAGCGACTATCTGCGCGACACCAAGCGTCGGATCGGCGCTACGCCCGACTTCTACATCGATGACAACGGCCGGCGGGGCGTGCTGCAGACCAAGACGGTCGCGTCATCGGTCTTCAAGAAGACGTGGATCGAAGCTGGCGGCATGCCGTTCTGGATCGGCCTGCAATGCGTGACCGAGATGATGCTCGACGATGCGGACTTCGGCGTCGTCGCCGCGCTCGCGGTCGGCGACTTCGAATTCTCGCTGCACCTGACCGACGTCCCGCGGCATGCCGCGAGCGAGAAGCGCATTCGTGACGCGGTCGAGGAGTTCTGGCGCAAGGTCGATACCGGCATGCCGCCGACGATCGACTATGAGCGCGACGGCGCGTTGCTCGCCGCACTTTATCCGCACGAGACAAAGGGCAAGGTGGTCGATCTGCGCGGCGACAACCGCATCGTCGAACTGCTGGAAGAGCGCGAGCGGCTGAACGATGCCGTGGAGCACGTCAAGGCCGCGCTCGAAGCCTGCAGCAACGAAGTTCGGTCGAAGTTGGCGGATGCCGAAGCGGCGATCGTGCCGGGCTGGCGTCTCACGTTCAAGGAGCAGCACAGAAAAGAATACACCGTGAAGGCGACATCCTTCCGCGTGCTGCGATGTGCACGGGAGAGGGCGGCATGAAGGGTGTTGCCTTGAAGACGATCGACATTCATCCCGACCTCAACAGCATCGAAGCTGATCGGATGCTGATCGAACAAACGGCGAGCTACGTCGCGAATCTCTGGCCGCAAATGAACACGGCCGAGATGTACGTGGTAGCGGGCCGGGAGTTCAAAAACCTGCACAGCCATCTCGTCAAAAACAGTCCCCATGACAAAACGCGCATCGGCTGGCGGCGTGCTTTCATCAAGCCGGAGAACAAGTTCGGGTGCGATCGTCGAATTGCAGAATCGTACATTCAGATCCACGACGCCTTTGCGCATGTGGGGAACACGCTCCCCACATGGAGACTGCCGCAGTCCTGGCGCCCGCTGCATCTTCTGGCGCGCCTCAAGCTCGACGAGAAGAAACCCTTCACGATCGATCAGATCAAAAATGCTGTCGATAAAGGCGATCTCACGCCGCACAGCACAGAGGCCGACGTCCGCCGCGCTGCGGAGATCGCCGGGATTTCCATACCGAAAAAGAAGCCGAAGACGCGGCCGATCGGCGCCATGCCGGCAAAGACCGCGTCGAAGCGCCAGCGTATCGAAGCCGCCCTCGAAATTTTGGAGAGGCTCGGCCTGACCGTCGCTGACCTTGAGAAGGAGGTCAGGCGATGACGCGACCGATGAAGATCGGTGGCTATCTCATTGTCCAACTCGAAGGTCAGTTGCAGCCGGCTGACGCGACTGGCGAGTTGATCGAAAACGCGCTCGACGCGAACGCGAGCCTGATTACGATCAACGTGTCTCGTGGTTCGATGTCCGTTTGCGATAACGGCGATGGTACAGATGATCCCAATCTGATCTTTACGCCATCGATGTCAAAGTCGCGCTTCAAGAAGGGCGCGATTGGCAGCAAAGCGATCGGCGCAAAGCAGGCGTGCGCGACATTCGGTCGGACTTGGGAAGTCCAAACCGTCGTGCGTGGTCATAACGAATATCGCCGGCACAAGATCACATGGCATGAGGATGGGCCGCTTCCTTCGCAGTACGAAGGGCCGGCGCTCCCCGCTAACCGAGCGCCCCTAGACATCCGTCACGGCGGGACACGGATCACGGTCACGAACCGGCAGGACGGTTTCCCCTCGCTCCGTTTGGAGCGACTGTGCGATGTGCTTGAAGAACGATACCGGCCGTGCCTGAATTCGGGCGAGTTGAAGATCATTGTTCGTAACCCGGAAACCGGCTTCGACCGGCGTCTCAAGAATGCCGCGTACGAAAAGCATCTATTCGCATCACCCATTAGAGAGTTGGAAGGCGTAGCCGCGAACCGCGCGTTCAAGGTGCGTTTCGGCACCTTGAAAGAGTATCACCGCGCATTGAGCTATTGCCATTATGTCTTTGGCCCGCGGGTGCTCATGACCGATCAACGCCTCGGTCAATTTGCACTCCCGGCAGGTTGCTACATTGACGTGATCCTGTCGGACGATTGGAAATCAACGCTCTCGACGAACAAGAACCGCATCGATCGCTACTTCGATAGCCTGGTGGCCGCGCTCGACTCGATGTTGGCCGACTGGATCACGGAGCAACGCAAAGAGGCTGCCGAATTCAAGATCAACCTGATGTGCGGCCAACTTTCGGACGTGATGAATACGTCGATCGCGCTGTTGGATGATGGAGTCGAAGGGGAGTCGAAGGCGGAACGCGAGGCGAGATCGAAAAGGGGCGAACGCGTAGAGGAGCCGCCGCGCGACGAGATCATCACCGTGAAGCGGGAGCGCCGGAAGCGACGTCCACCTGCGGGTCCCGGCGGCCAGTTGGGGACGGTCCCGGTGCCGCATCGGAAAACTGCGCGACTCAAGATCGATGCTGATCCAAGGCTCGGGCACAATCTCTTCGGCGGAACATTCTCGACCAGCGGCGATGAAGTAGTCATTCGGTTGAACACTGGCCCGCATCAGCGCGAGATCGCCGAATATTTCCGACGCGGCAAGATCGATGACCTGCACGCAATTGCGGTCGTGGCCTTCGGTGTTCTTGTGGGGCAAAACCCAAAACAATTCACACGCCTGTTCGCGGGCCTCCGCAAGCGCGGCTATCAGATTGATGAAAGCGATCACCATACGGACATCACGACAATGGTTTCGAACTTCATGCTCAATGCGAGGTACGGGCAAAGTGGTTCGATTAAGCAGAGACTTGCCGGATGAGCGTGCTTGCCGACGACATCAAAGCCGAACTTCGCGAACTGCGTACCCTCCGTTGGCGAGCACTGTTTCGCGTAAATCGAGTTGCGCACGGATGGATCGTCGAGGACCGAGCCTCGGGCTCCAAGGTCAGCTTTCATCAGCGAAAGACCGATGCCGTCCGCGCGGCCAACCATGTGCGCAAGCTTGCACGCGATGGATGGCTGCCGCCGGAAGTGTCGATGGATCGATTGGTTCGCCTGCGCGACTACTTCGAAGACCGTATTAGCTCGTTGGAGCGAGACCTAGCGGTCAATGGCCCCTTCAGTCAGCGGTTCGCGAAAGTGACGCGGAATGCGCTCGACGTGGCGACCGCCGCGCTCGAACAGATACGCAAGGTAATCGCAGAGGCGGAATTCGAAAGGAGGGCCGCACCATGACCACCACGCAACCGACCCCCGGCCAAGAGCCGCGCGTCCCGGCCGTCGTCCAGCAATTCCGCATCGATCTCAGCAAGATGGAATCGCAATTCAAGATGGCGCTGCCGGCGCACATCCCCGTCGAGCGGTTCATGCGCGTCATCCTGACGGCGGTTCAGAACGCTCCCAAGCTTCTCGCATGTGATCGCCAAAGTCTTTTCAACGCAGCCGTACGCGCGGCGGCCGATGGCCTGCTGCCGGATGGTCGTGAAGGCGCGATCGTTCCGTTCGGCGACGACGACGACGAGGGCACGCGCAAGCGCGGCGACTCGTCGAAGGCAACGTGGATGCCGATGATCGCGGGGTTGCGCAAGGTCGCGCGCAATTCCGGCGAGATCAACACCTGGGACGTCCATCTCGTCTACCAGGGCGATCAGTTCGAGTACGAGCTCGGCGACGATCCTTTCATCAGGCACAAGCCGGCGCCGGCGGGCGGCCTGCACCGCAAGATTACGCACGCCTATAGCGTCGCCAAGCTCAAGGACGGCGGCATCTCGCGCGACGTGATGAACATCGACGAGATCGAGGATATCCGCAAAGCGTTCTCTCGCGCGAAGAAAGGGCCGTGGTCTAACCCGTCAACCTACGGCGAGATGTGCAAGAAGACCGTCGCGCGCCGCCACTCGAAGGTGCTGCCAAAGTCCACGGATCTCGACCGCGTGCTGCACCGTGATGATGATCTCTACGATTTCACGCGCGCTCGGCAGGACGCCGAGCCCGTCACCGCGCAGCGTCCCGCCAACATCGCGGCGGCGTTCGATCACTTCGGCGCCGGCCTCGAGCCCGGCAACACGATCGAGAGCAACGGCAAGCAGTTGCTCAAGCCGGAAGGGGAGGGCGAGCCGCCCGGCGCTACGACGCGACCGGAAAAGTCGGACGACGCAAACAAAGGAGCCAGTGATGCGGGGTCCGACCGCACGAGAGCACCGGGAGCGCAAGCGTCGGGCGGCACCGAACAGCAAGCCGACGGTCCGCCGAGAGATGCCGAGTCCTATAAGCGATTCGTCCGCAAAGTCATCGACGACGTGAAGGACGGCGAAGACGCCCTGAAACTCGAAGCGTTTTTCGCCTCGGAAGCGCAACGCCAGATGCGCAACAAGTGCGGCGTGACGAAGGCCGACTACGACGTTGTGCAGGGTTGGGTGCGCGAGGCGTTGGACAAGCACAAGTCGGCGAAGAAATAGGCGCTGGCATGAGCACGAAGAACAATCCCGGCCGATACGATTGCCTCGCCAAGCTCGCGCCGGACGAGCCGTATTTCGTTCTGCGCGGCCAGGACGCGGAAGCGGCCGATCTCGTCGAGTTGTGGGCGCTTCGCGCCAAGACCGCCGGCTGCGACCGCGACAAGGTCAACGAGGCCATGGACGTCGCCGACGAGATGCGACGCTGGCCGAAGCGCAAGAGCCCGGACTGATGATGTCGGCCGACGCACCATACGACGACGAGCCGGTCACCGGGCCATGCTGCAATTGCCTGGAGATCACGGCGTTGCGCAACGTGATGTTCATTCACCGCCGCGGGCCGACGCCGGGCCGTGGATGGGGATGCGTCGTCTGCAATTTGCCGCA
The DNA here is from genome assembly GCA_035631255.1 of Candidatus Eremiobacteraceae bacterium. Taxonomy (GTDB): domain Bacteria; phylum Vulcanimicrobiota; class Vulcanimicrobiia; order Eremiobacterales; family Eremiobacteraceae; genus JANWLL01. The sequence goes on from DASQJC010000383.1 coordinate 5,580, forward strand.
AGACGGCGCGGTCGCGCTCATTTGCGATGCGTGCGCGCGCACGCTCACCGACCTGCCGAAGTTCGTCTGCACCGGCTACATGAAAGACGGCGAACGCACGCCGCTCGACACGCTCTCGCCCGAGCCCTTCGACCACGATCCGGAATTCCACCCGGAAATGCGGACGTTCGGCATGGACGGCTTCAGATGACCCACTCTGGTGGCAAGCCGCACACGAATGTGGGAGATCGCGGCCAGCGATACGAGGTCCGCGCGACGGGCTGGCCGAGTAAAGAACAGAGCGTCATCGGGTGGGCAACCACGATCGGGGCCGCCGTCGAGTTGTCGTCGTCGATCAGCAAGGCGCCGGGCTGCGTCGCGACCGCGATCTTCGACCGCGAGAAGGGCATGGTGGTGCGCGGCTGG
>DASQJC010000384.1:0-21727 GCA_035631255.1 Candidatus Eremiobacteraceae bacterium
CGGTGTCGTGCCGCAGCACCCGCCGATGATCGTCACGCCCAGCTCGAAGAACGCGCGGGCGAAGCGGGCGAAATACTGCGGCGTCGATCCATAAACCGTGCGGTCGTCGACTCGCCGCGGATAACCCGCGTTCGGCATGACCGAGATCGGAGAGCTTAGTTCGGCGACGATCGGCGCAAGCGCATTGTAAACGGCTTGCGGTCCGACCGCGCAGTTGATGCCGACGCCGTTGGCGCCGTCGGCGAGCAGCCGTCGAAACGCCGGAAGCAGGTCGTCGCCGTCGGGTGTGCGACCGTCGTCGACGACCGAAAGTGAGACGACGACCGGCAGTTCGGGCGCCGACGTCCTCGCGGCACGAAGCGCGATGAGCGCTTCTTCGACGCCGCCAAAAGTTTCGAGGAGCAGCACGTCCGGTCGCGCACCTGCGATGGCGAGCGCGTGCTCGGCGAAGACGTCAAATGCCTCCGCTCGATCGACGCTGCCGATCGGCTGCAGCAACGCGCCGATCGGGCCGATGGAACCCGCGACGTACGCGCGATCCGCGGCCGCGCGTCGCGCGATCTCGACGCCGGCGGCATTGATCTCCGCGACCCGGCCGGCCGCTTCGTGTGCGCGCAGCTTCAGCCGGTTCGCCGCGAACGTGTTCGATTCGATGATCTGCGCGCCGGCCTCGACATACTCACGGTGCGCGCTTTCCACCATGTCTGGGGCCGCTACGTTGAAAAGTTCGACGCACGACGTCGACGCGCTGCGGGCGAACAGCAGCGTGCCCATCGCGCCATCGGCGAGAAGGGCGTCACGCTGCCAACGTTCGACAAGCCGCTCCATAGCTCGACGTTGCGCTATCGCGCATCCGGCCCCTGCGCCGCCCTTCGCGATGCGAGGATGGCTCGCGTGACGGACCGAAAAGCAAGCTCTCATGGCCTCTGCTAAAAGCGCGCGCGGACCTTCGATTTTCGCCTCCGTCGATCTTGAAGGCTGCGCGACGCTCGTCCATTGGGATGAAGTGCGACCCTCGGCCGACGCGGCGTATCAACGCTCGCGACGGCTCATGACATCGGAAGTCGACGCGGCGCTGCGCGGTGCGTTCGCCGCGGGCGCGTCGAACGCGTTCGTCAACGACTCGCACTCCGTCATGCGCAACCTCTTGCTCGACGAGCTCGATCCCCGCGTGAAGGTCGTGTCCGGCCGGTTGAAACCGCAGTTCATGCTTCAAGGCATCGAAGGCTGCGACGCGGCCTTTTTCATCGGTTACCACGGTGCGATCGGCGACGCGAATGCGGTGATGGGCCACACGTATAGCCCGCGAATCATCTTCGAGTGCCGGTTCAACGGCGAGCCGGTCGGCGAGACGACGATCAACGCGGCGTTGGCCGGTCATTTCGGCGTGCCGGTCGCGCTCGTCAGTGCGGATCGGACGACGCTTGAAGAAGTGCGGCGCAATCTGCCCTGGGCGGTGACTGTCGAGACGAAAGAGAGCATCGGCTACTATTCCGCCGACGGCCTGTCGCCGGCGGTGGTGCGCGAATTGCTCGAAGAAGCGGGGGCGCTCGCCGTGAAGCGGTTGCCGGAGATGCGAACATTTTCGTTGGCGTCGCCGACAAAGATGGAGATCGATACGATCCGGACGTCGCAGGCGGATATGCTCGAGCTCGTCCCCGGAATGACGCGAACCGCGTCGCGAACCGTCGCTTTTAGCGCGGATAATTTCGCGGAGATCTATCGCGCCCTTATGGCCGTCATCTATTTGGGCGCGGCGGCGTAGGTGGAGCAGCGATGAGGGAATCGACTCGCGCGCTGCTCCTTTTCGGCGTCATCATCGTCGCGGGGATCCTGACGTACGTCTATTTCTTCCATCCGTTCATGGCAGAACAGCCGCAAGTCGAGAATGTCATCAACGAGAACAGCACGTGGTCGGTGACGATGCAGGAGTACCTCACGCACGGGCCGCTCGCGGCCGAGACGTTTCGCGTTTCGAACGACAACGGCAAGACGACGATGTTCTATTCGGCGACGAATCGAGCCGGCACGGTGACGAAGGAGTTCACGGCGCCGATCGTCGGTCCGAGTGGCACGTTCTTGTTCGAGGATCTGCGCGCGAACGGGCTTTGGGACCTCGACGACCGGGCGGTGCGTCCAAATCCCGTGGACGAGTATGTCATCGAGGTCGACCAGACCCTTGGAGATGAAGGCGGCACGCATTCGTTCAGCTTTTCCGATCCGGCGTTTTGGGCGACGACGCATTCGCAAGAATTCAATCTCCATCTGCCTTCGAAGGGACCGATCACAGGTCCCAATGGCGCGACGATGGGCGTCGCCGGGCGGTCGCTGCGCGAGCCGCGCTACTTCAAGATAGTCCAAGAGATTCGCAGCTACGGACCGCCTTCGATCACCGCGGCGCAGCTGAAGATCCGAAACGAACTCGCCGAGACGCTCAAACACCCCATCAAGCCGCAATGAGCCAGCTCAGCGACACCATCAAGGGCTTTTTCGTGCGTCACTGGCGCGTGTTCGCCATTAGCCTTGGCGGCTTGGTCGTGATCGTGACGCTCTTGTGGTACGTCACCGAGAGCCCGAAGAACCAGCTTTGGGGCCCGACCGTGACGAGCGAACCGGTGCATACGAAAGTCGTCGCGCTGACGTTCGACGACGGCCCGAACCCGCCGTACACGGACCGCATCATCGACTACTTGCATACGGAGCATGTGCCGGCGACATTTTTCGTCGTCGGACTTGCCGTGCAGGCGCATCCGGATGTCGTCCGGCGCGAGCTGGCCGACGGCAACGCGATCGGCAACCACACGTGGGATCACGCGCACCTCGTGTTGCTCAGCCGCACGCATATCGAGCGCGAGCTGACCACGACCGAAGACGAGATCCAAAAAGTGACGGGCGAGCACACGCAGCTCTTCCGCCCGCCTTTCGGAGCGCGCGACTTTCGCGTCATCAGCGTCGCGCATCAAATGGGGCTGCAAGTGATCATGTGGTCGGTGCCGCTGCCTGCCGATTGGACGCAGCCACCGCCGCGCGTTATCGCTGACCGCGTGCTCAAGTACGTGAAGGACGGCTCGATCATCGTACTGCATGACGGCAACAAAGGGCGCAGCGCCGACCGCAGCAACACGGTCGAAGCGACGAAGATCATCGTCAGCGAACTACGGAAGAAGGGCTATCGATTCGTGACGGTGCCCGAACTCGAAAAGCTCGGCTACGCGGAGGCTGCCGCCGCGACTCCGCCCCCAGGCCCAACCGAATACGGCCCCTTCTTCACACCCAGGCTGTAGAGTCTCCGAGAAATGGAGCGGTCGAGCTTTAGCTCGACCGCCGCGACCTTGAATGTAAGAAGGAGCGGTCGACCTTTATGGTCGACCGCCGCGGTCTTACAAGCCTGAGAAAAGGAGCGGTCGACCTTTATGGTCGACCGCCGCGGCCTTGCAAAAGCATAGTCGTCTCCGGTCGAGCTGAAGCTCGACCGCTACAAATCCTCTAGGCCTGCCCGCGGCGTCGACATAAATCTCGACCGCTCCTCCGAATTCGATTCAATCGATCGTTTCGTAACGGTGGTCGTGCCATTCGATCCAGCCGCCGCGATGCCAACCGGGGCCGGGCGAATGGTGGGTGTCATGTATGATCCCGGAGCCCTTGCCGTCGGGAATGAATTGGCCCGCGACTGCGATGACGTCCCCCGTATGCAGCGGCACGCGCGGTGCAAGATCGACGTTGTCGATGATGTCGACCCGCAGACCATGTTCGGTGACGATCGGGAACGTCTCATGAAGCGCATGCGTGTGGCGACCCATGAAGTAACGAGGTTCTCCCGCAACTGTTCCGGCCACGACGACGTCGCGGACGAGCCCATCCGTAGCCGCGCGCGTTACGTCTGCATCCGAAAAGCGATCGAAGAGCGAGCTTGGAGAAATCGCGATCATATCGCCGGCGCTATCGCGCGCGCCAAGGCGGACGTCTAGGCCGATTCCGCCTCGTCTTCCGACGGCGCGATCGGATCGGGCTGGCGCCGATCGCAGATCTCCTGGAATTGACAGCGGCGGCACAGCATGAGGTTCTCGGTCATCGGGAACCTGTCGATGTCGCCGGCGAGGTTGTTCTCGACGTCGGTCAGCCGTTCGCGCACATCGGTCGTGAACGTCGAAATACGACGACGTGCCTCCTCGACGCTCTCGCGCAGGCCACCGTGTTTCTCGACCTTGCCGGATCGGACGTAAACGACGTGCGCGACGATCCGCTCGAGCGGGACGTTCATCCGGTCCGTCACATACAGGCCGTACATAGCGAGCTGCGCCACGTCGGCCTTCTTCGGTTTTCCGGTTTTCCAATCGACGACGTGAAGGTCGCCCGCTTCGTCGGCTACGACGAGATCCGGGCACGCGTAGACGACGATGTCGTCGACGACGATGCGCATGGCGTCGAAATCATCGGGGTCGACGATGCGCAAGCGCTCCTTTGCGACACCGAACGCCCGTCGAGCATAGATGTTCGAGGCTAAGCCCACCGTGCACTCGCGCACGAGTTCGAGCGCAGTATCACGATCGCGCTCGTCGATGCCCGAGCCGTAGTAGTCTTCGAACAAGATGCCGTAGCGCTTCGGGTCGTAGTAACGCTCCCAGTCGCGGTTGCGCGACTCGCGCATGCGCTTGAGCACGCGCCGTTCGACCTCGTCGCGGATCTGTTGTGCGGGTACCGCTCCGCCTGCGGCCGGCCTCATCCGCAGCCGATCGCGAACGACGTCGTGAAGCGTCTGGCCGACGAGCATCGCGACGCTCTTGATCTGCTTCAGCCTATATGCGAGGGCGGCGTCTTCCGGTGCCTCGTCTTCCCAGCCGCGCCAGCTTCCGTAGTACTTCCAATAGAACTTGCGCGGGCATTCGTAAAAGCTGTTGTGACGCGACCAGGACCACGCGAAATCGTTGTGGATCTCAGCCATCGTCGACCTCGACGAGGCCGGAGTCGAACTCGAGCAGGTCGAGCGCTTCGTCCGCATCTGTTTCCGGCACGCACACGAGAGCCTGGCCACCGTACATCGACGAACCGCCGGCGAGTCCGCCGAAGCCTTCGAACGCGATATCGCCCATCATCGGAAACGCGCGCGCATCGATTCCATTGTCGCGAAGAAACGCGATCGCGAGTCCGTCCGCGAAGTTCGTCTGCAAGAAAACGGCGACGAACTTGCCTTCGACGTGTTCCGGCGGGTCGATGAGATGGCCCATTGCCGGCTCAGCCGGTTCGGCCGAAGAAGGGCACGGCGATGTCCTTCGCCTTGAAAGCGAAGTAGCGTGGATGCGGATCTCCGCTCAACGCGGCCGTAACTGGTACGCGGAGGACATCAGCAGCTAGCAGCACCGGCGCTTCGGCGATCGGCACGAAGCGGACGTCGACGACCTTCGGATCTTGCGCCGCCGGTGTTGCACCGCTCGCATCGCGTTCGCGCACGGCGAAGGTGCAATTGATGACATGCAATCCGCGGCGTTCGTCGATCGATTCGCTCACGTAGAGCAAGGACTCGAGCTCGATCGCAAGCGACGTTTCTTCGCGGAATTCGCGGATGACCGCTTGCGCGATAGTCTCGCCCTCTTCTTGACGGCCGCCCGGCAATACCCAAAGCGGTCGCGCTTCGCCGTCGTAGCGGCAACAGACGAGCAATACATCGTCTCCGCGACGCAAGAGCCCAGTGCACAGTTGGATCGTCTTCACGTGCCGCTTCGCTCGAGCAGTTTTGGCGTGCCGGGTGGATAGCTTGTCGGATGCGCCTTTTTCCACTCGATGGCACGCGAGGCGAGGTACTCAAAGTTCTCGTACGCCGCGTCGCCTGCGACTTCGCGACGAATCTTGATCGCTTCGGCGACGTCCTCCCAAGCCGACAAGACCGAGTGGCCTGCGAGGTCCATGAACGCTTCTTCGCTCACGAGACCGTACTTTATGTAGACGCCTGTCTGTTCCCAAAGATCTGCGATAGCGAGTTCGGGATGGTCGGCGCGACTGACGGCGCCTGGGTGGCTCAGTTGGGCGACGAAGCTCGGATCTTTGATCTTCTGTGGGAACTCGTCGCGCAGCCAGGAGACCTTATGCTGGAAGTCGGGATCCCTGAAGACGTTCACCGTTTGCAGCAACCCGGCAAGCTGATTGCTCGACCGCATGTGACGCAGCTGGACCAACGCCGCCACCGCAGTGACGGCGATGACGACAAATGTGCCAATCGCGGCGAGCGCGTTGACGAGTTCGAGCGACATCCTAGTGAAAAGCCGGCAATAGCGGCTTGAGGATCATGATAGCGGCAGCGATGAATGGAAGCACGAGTGCGATCGTGCCGAAGAGATTCCACTGATTCGAGGCTGTGTGATATGTCGTGAGGTCGCCGGATTTCGCCAGCGCGAGAAGTTGACGCTGGCTGCGTGAGAGCGGTCCGAACGCGATGCCCGCCAGGATGAACAACACGATGCCCCAGAGGATCCAGCCGGTCCTCAATATAGGAAGATTGGCGGCGAATGCCGCGCCGAGGCCGCCGATGACGATGAGGATGACTCCCGGTATCGTGAAGATGCGGTCGGCTTTGATGATGCCTTCCATCGTATGCGCAATGATCGTGGCGTTGTTCGTCCGATCCGCCCACGCTTTCCAGAACACCCCGACGGTGATGTTGCCTAGGAAGACGATGACCGCGATGACGTGGATGAGCTTGAATGCGAGATACATGGCGCCTCCGCGAAGTTCCGAGAGATCGGCGCGCGATTAGGCGGTCGCCGCGAACGTCGGCTCGATGAGCGACACGGGGACCGAGCCGTACGAAAGCAGATGATCGTGGAACGCGCGCAAGTCGAAACGCGAGCCGAGCCGCGTTCGTTCTCGGTCGCGCAGCTCCATGATCTGCTGCTTGCCGGTAAGATACGACATCGGCTGCGTCGGTGACTGCGTGTAGCGGCGGACTTCGCCGATCGCGTTCGGACGTTCGAGGTGTGCGACGCCGACGAGCATCTCGACGGCCTCGTCGAAGGTCATCTCGCCCGTGTGCAGCTTGACGTCGATGACGACCCGGCACGCACGCCACAGCTGATCCTTCAATTGGAAGAGCCGGGTGCGCGGATCGTCCGTCATCCCTTCATCGAGGACAAGCTGCTCGCAGTAGAGCGCCCAGCCTTCGATGAGCACCGTGTTCTCGAGCAGTTTGCGCACGAGCGATTTCGGTTCGTTCGCGCGGACAAGCTGGAGATGGTGACCCGGATATGCTTCGTGGACATTCGTCAAGAACATCGCATGACGGTTGTGCCCGAGCATCTGCTCGGCGCGCTCTTCGGCGGATAGATGCTCGTTCACCGGCGTCACGTAGTATAGGCCGTTTTGACGTTCGTCGAATGGACCAGGCGGCATGTATGCCGCATACGGTACCGTCGGTCGCAAGAAGAGCGGCGTTTCGACGACGTCGAGGACTTCGCCGGCCGGCATCGTCGCAAGTCCGCGATCGACGACGAACCGCCGCGCCAAGTCGACGCCCGCGCGATACTCTTCGAGCAGGTGCTTCTCGTCGGGATGATCCGTGCGCAGCATTTCGACCAGCTGCGTCCACGACTTCGATGGATCGATGTGTGCAGCGGTCCGTTCGAGCCCTTCGATCGTCTCCCGCACCGCCTTTTCGCCGAACGCCAGAAGTGAGTCGGAATCGTACGGCAAGAGATGTTCGTTGCGAAGCTTGAAATCGAACAGCTCGCGGCCGATCGCGAACGTCTTCCCATCGCGGGTCGCGTACGCACCACTGAGGAACGCGCGGTATTCATCGAAGGCCTTGATCGCATTGTCGAGCGCGGTATGAAGCCGTTTGTCGTTGCGGCACAACGGTTCTACCTGCGCGCGGAAGAAGGCGGCGCCGCCTTCGGCCTCCTCGATGGCGATCTCGGTCCAAATCGCCGGCGAGCGCTCAAGGTTGTCTCGTGCGGCAGCGATGATCTTCGGCACGCCTTCGAGCCGTCCGAGGATGGACGGCAGTCGCGCTTCGGATGGCGCTGAGTCGTGCATGAGCAGCGAATAGATGCCGACGATCGCGACGTTCGCGTAGAGCGACGGATCGTGCCGATGCGGCTCGAGCTCGGCGAGTTCGCGGACGTCGGTCGAGAAGCGCGACACGAGCAGCGCGTGATCGATGCGTTCTGACGCGCTCAACCGGTTCGCATCAAAACGCTCGAGCGTCGCGAGATACGCTTTCGCGCGCAGGCCTGCTTCATGGAAGCCGTCCGCGGTGAGGTCGGGCAGCTCGGCGTCGTGATCGTGGAGGCCGGCGAGAGTGGCTTTGATCGGTTCGTGGAGCAGATAGTCGTCGATGATGCGGCGCGCCGCGGCCTGAAAGTCGTCCATTTCGCGGGGCCGTTTCTTGGGTGGGACGCAAGCGGCCTCGTCAATTTTTGGACGATCGAGCCGGGACAAGAATATGCGATTTGGCTATTGCCATCGAACACATGTTCGATTATACTTAAGCACCCAACGACCCCTTCGGAACGGCATGTATTAGGCCGAGCGAAGCTCGGCATGTGGCGAGTTTCGAGTGACTATGTCTTTGTCTATAGCCGATCTGCGCGGGCGCGCTTTAGTGCAGCCCAAGCGCGATGCGCTCTTCACGAACACCGCACTCGATGCGCTGCTCGCGCCGGCCGGCGTGCCGCGCGGCCGTTTGATCGAAGTGTTCGGCGCGCCGTCATCCGGGAAGACGAGCATTGCGTTCGCGCTGCTCGCCGCGTGCACGGCCGGCGGTCTGCTCGCGGCCTACATCGATCCCGCCGACGCGCTCTTCGCGCCGGCGGCCGCGGGTGCGGGCATCCAGCTCTCTCGGCTGCTCGTCGTCCGGCCGCGCAACGCCGATCTCGCGCGACGCTGCGTCGATGCCGTCGTCCGTTGCGGTGCATGCGCGCTCGTCGTGTTCGATTGCACGGGGCTCGGCGATGTCTTGCGCGCGCATCACTGCACGCGGCTCGCGTCGCAAGCGGAGCGGACCGGCACGGCGATCGTCGCGCTGTCGAACGGCGACGTGCCTGCGCTCGCATCGTTCTCTTCGCTGCGATTGCGCGCCGCCGGCTTGACGCCGGTGTGGCAAGAAGGCAGCGCGGCTCGTGGCCGGCTCGCAGGCTGCACGGCATCGGTCGAAGTGGTGAAGTCGCGGATGCATGCGCCCGGCAAGCGCGCGTCGATCCGCGCGGCGCTCCCCGACGTCGACGGATCCTGGCCGACGTCGAGTGAAGTCCAATCGACGTCTAAAGGAGCGGTCGAGATTCATCTCGACCGGTCGAGCGAAGCTCGACCCGATAACGACCAGGTCGCCGCGCATGCGTGACCGGCGCATCGCCTGCCTCCTCATGCCGCACTTCCTCGTCGAGGTCAGCTTACGCGCGAACCCGTCGCTTGCGAACCGGCCGATCGCCGTCGCGGAAGGCGCGTCTCGCCGCGAGATCGTCGGCGTCGGCCATGGCGCGAGCAGCATCGAGATCGGCATGACGCCGAAGCAAGCGCGCGCGGCGTGTCCGGGGCTCGTCGTCGTCGCGCGCGACGAAATCGCAGAACGCGCCGCGATCGTGGAACTGCTCGATGCGCTCGAGACGTGCGGCCCGGATGTCGAAGGTCGCGCTCCGGGTCTGTGCTATTTCGACGCGACGAATCTGCCGGCCGGCGAAACGGGAGCGCTCGGCGCGGCGATCGCGGTCGCGAAATCGCTCGGTTTCACCGGCGCCGCCGCCATCGCCGACGACAAGTTCACGGCGCACTGTGCTGCCACGATCGGCGCTATCGTCGTGCCGGCCGGCGGAAGCGCTGCGTTCCTCGAACCGCTGTCGATGAAGATGCTGCCGCTCGCGCCGGGCGACGCGGACCGCTTCGATCTGCTCGGCCTGCGCACGATCGGCCAGATCGCGTCTATGCCCGTCGGCCCGCTCGCGGCGCGCTTCGGCGAACGCGCGCGCGAATACGTTCGGCTCGCGCGCGGCGATGATGACGAGCCGCTGCGACCACGTCACTGCCAATCAGTCTACGAAGAGCGCTTCGCTTTCGACGATTGCATCGACCGCCTCGAGCCGCTGCTCTTCGCGCTGCGCGGCTGCATCGCCGATCTCTGCGCGCGGCTTGCAGGCGCGGCGCAAGTGTGCGACAAGGTCGAGCTCGCGATCGAGACGACGATCGATCGCGCGCACAGCGTCATCACGATCCCCGTCATGCTCGCCGAGCCGACCGCGTCGGCCGCGACGGTCTTCGACCTCGTCCGCATCGCGCTCGAGTCGCGCGAACGGCTCGGTGAAGTCGAGGCGGCGATCGTGCGGACGACGCCATGCGGGCTGCCGCCGCCGCAGATGACGCTCTTCGGCGGTGCGAGCGCTTCGAGACGCGCCGCGCTCGCCGCGACCCTTGCACGACTACGTGCGACGCTCGAACCCGACGGCGTCGTCATCGTCGAACCGTCGCCGGCGCGCTCGCGCTTACCGGAACGCATGCAACGAGCGGTACCCGTCGCGTCGCCGAAGCAGATGGAACCGTCCGATTCGCCGATCTCCACGGGCATCCGGCCCGCAGGCGAGCAGAACGGCCGCGCCTGGGCACCGGCGCTGCGGCTCGTCAGTCCGCCGAAGCTCATCGACGCGCCGCAGGATGCATCGACGTGCGCCGGACCGTTCCGCTTAAGCGAGAGCTGGTGGGAGCGGCCGGTCGATCGCGACTACTATCAATTGATGGATCGCGCCGGCGGCCTCATGCTCGTCTTCCGCGATCTCTGCGATGGGCGCTGGTATCTGCAGGGGGTGTTCGACTAGAGCCGAGCTTCGCTCGGCATACCACATTTCAAAACGATGTACGCTGAACTGCATGCCCATTCGAACTTCACGCTCCTCGACGGCGGATCGCATCCCGAAGAGCTGATCGACCGCGCGAAAGCGCTCGGTCTTGCCGGCATCGCCATCACCGATCGCGACGGTCTCTACGGCGCCGTCCGCTTCGCGCAATCCGGGCGCGAGGCCGACATCCCAGCGATCATCGGCGCCGAGCTGACGCTCGAAGATAAAAGTCATCTCATCGTCCTCGTCGAGTCGAAAGAAGGCTACGCGAACCTATCGCGTTTGATCAGCCGCGCGCGGCTCGATCATCCGCGCGGCGAGCCGAGCACGTCGTACGAGCTGCTCGCCAAACATGCGCGCGGACTCATCGCGCTCTCGGGTTGCGATCATGGCGCGATTCCCAAAGCGCTCGCGAAAGGCGATTTTCGCGGGGCATGCGCCGCGGCGGCTCAGCTGCGCGACATCTTCGGCTGGTCGAATTTCTGGATCGAGCTTCAGCGCCATCTCGTGCCCGACGATGGCCCGCGCATCCGCTCGCTCGTCGCGCTCGCGCAAGCGCTCGACCTCGGAACGGTGGCGACGGGCGGCGTCCACTACGCGCTGCCCGAGCATCGCGATCTTTCCGACGTTCTCTGCTGCATTCGGCTGAAGACGACGCTCGACGAAGCGGGGACGCAGCTGCGTCCGAACGGCGAATACTACATGCGCTCGGCCGCGCAGATGCAGCGGCTGTTCCCCGAGCATCCGCGTGCGGTCGCGGCGAGCGTCGCGATCGCGCAGCGCTGCACGTATCGTCTCGAACGTCTGCAAGGTGAGTTCCCCGATTTTCCCCTCCCGCCCGGCGAGACCGCGTTCTCCTATCTCCACATGCTCGTGCAGGAAGGCGTGCGCCGCCGCTACCGACCGGTGACGGTCGCCGTGAGCAAGCAGATAGCGCACGAGCTAGCGGTGATCGAGAAGCTCGACCTCGCCGGCTACTTCCTCATCGTTTGGGATATCGTGCGCTTCGCGAACGAGCGCAACATCCTCGTGCAAGGGCGCGGTTCGGCCGCCAACTCGGCGGTGTGTTACGCGCTCGGCATCACGAGCGTCGATCCCGTCGGTCTCAACCTGCTCTTCGAGCGCTTCTTGTCCGAAGAGCGCGACGAGTTGCCCGACATCGATCTCGACACGCCGTCCGGCGATCAGCGCGAATCGATCATCCAATACGTCTACGAACGCTACGGTCGCGAACACGCGGGCATGGTCGCCGAGGTCATCACGTATCGCGCGCGCATGGCGATACGCGACATCGGCAAAGCGCTCGGGTTGTCGCTCGATCAAGTCGATGCGCTCGCGAAATCGCTCGACAGCTACGCTGCCATCGAGGTGGAAGAAGAAGCATCACAAGTCGCCGCGTCGCTTGCGCCGCACGAGGCGCTTGGCGTGACGAAGCACGGAGATTGGACGTCGATGTCGGCAGCGGCGGTCGAAGCGGCGGTCGAGTCGATGCCTGCGGCGCTCAAGGTCGATCTCGGCGGCGATGTCGCACGCCGGCTCTACGCGCTCTGCCGACGCATCGACTCGTTCCCACGCCACTTGAGCCAGCACGTCGGCGGCATGGTCGTGACGCGGTCGCCGCTCGTCGAGGTCGCGCCGCTCGAACCGGCTGCGATGCCGAACCGGACGATCCTCTGCTGGGATAAAGACGATTGCGCAGCGCTCGGCCTCATCAAGATCGACATCTTGGCGTTAGGCATGCTCGATGCTATCGAACGCTGCATCGTCGAAGTCGATCGCGTTCGCGGCATCAAGATCGAGCTCGCGGATCTTCGCGGCTGCGATGACCCCGCCGTCTACGACATGCTCTGCGCGGCCGATACGGTCGGACTGTTCCAAGTCGAGTCGCGCGCGCAGATGGCGTCGCTGCCGCGCCTGAAGCCGCGGCGCTTCTACGACGTCGTCGTTCAGGTAGCGATCATTCGTCCGGGGCCCATCCAGGGCGACATGGTCCATCCCTATATACGCAGGCGTCAGGGGCGCGAGCAGGTCGACTATCCGCATCCGAAACTCGAGCCGGTGCTCGAGCGGACGCTCGGCGTGCCGCTCTTCCAAGAACAAGGGATGCGAATGGCGGTCGAGGTCGCGGGTTTCACGCCCGGGCAAGCCGACGAGCTGCGCCGCGCGATGGGCCACAAGCGCTCGCGCGAGAAGATGGAGCGGCTGCGCGATCGGCTCATCGACGGCATGACGCGCAACGGCATATCGGCCGACCTTGGCGCGCGTCTCTACCATATGTTGAGCGCATTCGCGGACTACGGTTTTCCCGAATCGCATGCCGCGTCGTTCGCGCTCATCGTCTACGTCTCGGGTTATCTCAAGGTGCATTACGCTCCGGAGTTCTACGCATCGCTGCTCAACGCGCAGCCGATGGGTTTCTATTCGCCGTCATCGCTCGTCGCCGACGCTCGCCGACGTGGCGTCGTCGTATTGCCGCCGGATGTGAACGCCTCGTCCTACGAATGCACCTCCGAGCCGATTAGTGAAAATGAGGAGCGGTCGAGATTCATCTCGACCGCCGCGGGCTCACAAGGAACGGACTGTAGCGGTCGAGCTTTAGCTCGACCGGAGCCAGCCTCGCCGCAGCGATACGCGATGCGCGTCGGACTCAACCAAGTGCGTGGCATCGGCGAGAAGCATCGCGAGCATCTCAACGGCGAACGCGCGAAAGGGCCGTACCGGGACATCCGCGATTTCATCCTGCGCACAAGCCTCGCAAAAGACGTCCTCGAATCGCTCGCTGCGGTCGATGCGTTCGCATGCTTCGGCATGTTGCGCCGTGAGGCGCTCTGGCAAGTGCAGCGGCTCGGCGATCTTCCGCGCGTCGGCGCGCTCGAACGCGGCATGACGGTCGACGAGCAGCAAGTCGCGCTGCCACCGATGCATCCGGTAGAAGAAGCGGCAGCCGATTTCTGGGGCTTGAGCCTATCGACGCGCTATCAGGCGATCCAATTCTATCGCGAGGAGCTCGACAAGCTGCGCATCCGTCGCGCATCCGATCTGCCGAGCTTGCCGCATCGGCTCGTCCTCAAAGTCGCAGGCGTCGTCACGACGCGCCAGCGGCCTGGCACCGCGAAAGGCTTCGTCTTCACGACGATGGAGGACGAGACGGGCCTCATGAACATCATCATCCGCCCGGACATCTACGAACGTTACCGGCCGATCGCGCGCGAAGAACCGGCGGTCATCGTCGAGGGCGTGCTTCAAAAGCAAGATGGCACGATCAATGTGCTCGCGCGCAAGTTCTGGAAACTCGACTTGGAGCGGCTCGAAGCCGGACTCACCTCGCGCGATTTCCGCTGACGAACCAGTCCTCGCGCTATTGGTCTACTTCAAACGTGTACGTGATCTCGTAAAACCCCGCGACGGGCGACCCGCCGAACGCCGCGGGGAGGTGCTTCGGTGCGAATGCCGAGCGCCCAGCCGCATCCATGGCCACCCCATCGAGATCCTTGTTGCCGGACGAGGTCGTGACACGCACATCCTTCGGCCTGCCGTCCGGTCCTACCAGCACACTCACTACGACGTCGCCCTGCACGCCTTCTTCTTTGAGCAAGTCAGGGTACTTCGGCTGCGAGCCATTCGCAAGGGTCGCCGAAAGCGGTACTACCCGCACCGGCGAACCAACCTTCACCCACGCGGCCGTATCGTCGAACGCTTCACGTGTCGAGAAAAACTTCGTCATAACGTATCGCGTCGCCGCACCGCAAGTCTCGTCGCCCATTTGCGTGCTGTCAGTCTCGATTTCGAACCAACGGATGTCAGGGGCGGGAAGAACGACGAGCGCGTCTCTCGGGATTGTGTCCTCCCAAAGTCCACCGGGTCCGATGCCGTCGACGCTAAGGGTCGTCGTTGTGCCGGCGCTGTCGCCTGCAGAGAATCGGATCGTGAATGGGCCTGTATCGCTCGCCGGCGCAGCAGAGAATTGGATTAGATACTCTCCGTAGCCATGCGTCGTCCCGACCGCGACGAGTTGCGCTAGGTCGATCGACACGCGGCAAGCGGCCGCAGGTGTGATCGTCGCCGTCTGATGCCCGAGCGCCTTGACCGGCGACAGCAAAAGCAGCGAGGACGCGATGAGAGATCTCGCGATCATGACGGGTACGTACGGCAACCGGAGGAAGTGTTCATTCGCGCTATGCATTTTCAGTGTACTTAGCGGCCAGACGATGGAGATCGCGATGCAATCAATGCTGCCCCCGAACTTTAGGAACCAAGAAAACGTCAAGTACGGGATGCTCAAACTCGTCGACATACCTGCCGAAGTCGCCGCGAACGCGCCGTGGTTCAACCAGACGCTGACGACGGTCAACGATGCGGTCGTGCGCCTGGGGATATTCGAAGGCGAATTCCCGTGGCATAAACACGTCGATCAAGATGAGTTCTTCCTCGTGCTCGAGGGCGAGTTCACGCTTGATGTCGAGGGTCAAGAACCGGTCACGCTTCATCGACACGAGGGGCTCACCGTGCCGAAGAACACGATGCATCGGCCCCGCTCGCCGAAGCGCTCAGTCGTATTGATGGTCGAGTCGCTCGGAATTGTGCCAACAGGCGACTAGCGATGAGACGTTGCGTTTAAGGGACTTATTGATTCAACGAAAACGTGTAGATAACCAAGTACGCGGAGGCTATCGCTCCGCCCCCGTACGCGGTTGGCAGACGCGCCGGCTTGAAGGTCGACCTGCTGATGGCACTCATCGAGGCTTCGTCCAAGAGCGCGTTACCGGACGATTGGTAGATCCAAGCATCGCTCACGGTTCCGTCGGGCGCGACGACAAATGCGACCGCGACATCGCCCTGGTCGTTCTGTTCTTTCGCCATGTCCGGATATTCGGGGTGGGCTCTGTTGAGAAAGTCCGCGTCCGAAATAGTAACGACGACCGGTTGCGCAAGTTTTGCCCAAGGAGCGGCATCATCGAAAGTCGTGGGTAGCGATGGCGATCGCACGAGGGAGCGGTACTCCAGCGGGCAGGTCTCGTTGCCCCGAGGCGAGTCATCGCCATCAACGGCAAACCATTTGATGCCCGGCGTAGGAAGCACGACGAGAATCCTCTGTGAGTTCTTCTGACCTTCCGTCGTGTCAAAATCGTTGACTACGAGCGGTATCGGAGGACCGTCCTCGGGCTGTGCCGTGAGTCGAATTGCAAATGATCCTTTGGTTTTTGGGGCTGACTTGATTTGGATCAGGTACTCGCCAGATTGGTGGGAGGAGCCGACCGCGACAAGCTGAGCGAGAGCTACGGAAAGCCGACACGATTTTGCATCGAGCGGCATGTACGGGAGCGAGAATCCCAACTGCACACCAACCGGAGTTCCGCCGACGGCGGCAGGCAACCGCGCAGGTGAGAACGTGCTTTCTTCGACTGCGCGTCTTGCCGCATCGTCTACACTAGTATCACCCGATGATTCGCCGACGTGAGCATTAGCCGGTGTGCCGTCAGGGTTCACGTCGACCACGACGAAAACACTGCTGTACACCGCCGTGCTCGGCTGGGCGCCGGAATAGTCAGGGTCCGCCCGACGCAGCGTCGCAGGTAATGAGACCGGCATGATGGTTGGCTGATTGAGGTGTATCCACGACGCTGCATCGTCAAAGGTCAGACGTGTGTTATCGTGTTGATCTGAAACTAGGTACTTCTGATCCGAACACGTTTGAACATCGTGGCCGATGCTTACGCTGTCCACCGTGAACCATCGCACGGTCGGGCTGGCTACTACGACGACGACCATCGGAATCGTTCCAGCGGTTTGGAACGGCTGTCCGAACCCGAGGTTGTCAACGGTGAGCGGAATCGTGACTCCCGTATCCGTTCCAGCGGTCAGATGGACCGTGAACGGTCCCCACAGGGGAGCGGGCAGACCTGGACCGATATGTTGTGGCGTTGGAGCGAGCTGGATCGCGTACTCGCCGTAACGATTTGACGACCCGATTGCGGCAAGCTCGGCGAGTTCGACCCAGATCTTGCAAGGCGGCGGTGTTGACGTAGCCGACGGCGATGCCGAGGGCTCCGAGGTTACGCCGGCTCCCAAAGCCGCGGTCATCGACAAGGCCGAAAACGCAAAAACGAGGCCGGCGAAAACGACGCGCACCTTCATGCGGCGTCGATTCACGGGACCATCTGACCGGCCCTACCAGGTCCGGAATTCCCGAAATTCGCGTCGGCCAAGGATTCGCCCGTGCGGTGTGGTAGCCGCTAAACCCCGCACGGAGGCGCGCGATCATGCATCTGCTCATGTCAGCTATTGCGGCCTTTTCATCCGTTTTTACGACCGGCGTTTCGGGACCGATCATCGCGCCGCTCGACCAAGCCTCGGAGACAATCCTCGTCGGTCGCGTCCACGCGGGATCACGGGTCGACGTCTTCGCGGATGCACGTTGGATCGGCGGCGCCATCGCGCCAGGCCCCGTTGTCCGCGTCCGTCCGATGACGCGACTGATGCCGGGTGAAGTCATCGTCGCCGAAGAGCGCAACGGCGCTGTGACGACGTACGGTCTGAACCCGACGACGGTTCAGAACGACTATGTCACCTATCATTACGACAATTTCCGGACCGGCTGGGATCAATCCGAAACGTCGCTGACGCAAGCGAACGTCGGATCGAGCAGTTTCGGCCAACTCTTCGCGACGAAAGTCGACGGCAATGTCGAAGCGCAACCGCTTTTCTTGAGCCAGCTGGCGATCCCGACCAAGGGCACGCACGACGTCGTCTATGCCGCGACAGAGAACGACACGATGTACGCGCTTGATGCGTCGAGTGGCACCGTTCTATGGAAGCGGCACTACGCGAACGCGGCGAACGGCTTCACGCCGTTCGGACAGCCCGACGTCGGTTGCAAGTTCATCGCGCCCGTTATCGGCATCACGGGCACGCCGGTCATCGACCGGTCTCTCGGGCTCATGTTCTTCGACGCGCAAGTGAAACACGTGCAAGGAACGACGACGACGTTCCATCATTACTTCCACGCCGTCGACATCACGACCGGACGCGACGTCGCGGGCAGCCCCGTCGACATCCAGGCATCGTTGATGGTGCCCGGCGGCGGCATGGTCAATTTCGTGCCGCAGTGGCAGTTGCAGCGGCCCGGTCTGCTCCTGAGCGGCGGCGTCGTCTACATCGCGTTCGGATCGTTCTGCGATCTCCAGCAGCGTCAATCGCACGGCTGGATCCTCGGCTACTCCGAGACGAGCCTCAAACAAGTCGCAGCGTTCACCGCATCGCTGGCGACCGGCCGCGGGATGTCGAGTTTCTGGGGCGGCGGCTACGGCATCGCCGCCGATCAGAGCGGTGACATCTTTGCCGCGACGGGTAACGGCGACTTCAACGGTAACACCGGCGGCAGCGATTGGGGCGACACGATTCTCAAGCTTAGCCCAAGCCTGAGCGTTGTCGACTACTTCACACCCTATAACCAGGCATTGCTCAACAGCAGCGACCTCGATGTCGGCGGTGGCGGCGCGATGCTCTTACCGCTGCAGTCCGGACAGTTTCCGGATATGCTCGTCCAGGAAGGCAAAGCGTCGACGTTGTTCGTCGTCAACCGCGACAAGATGGGCGAGTACACCCCAGGTGGCCCCGACAACGTCATCCAGGAGTTGCAAGGCGTCGTCGGACCGAAAGGGGGTTTGAAGGGCGGTCCTGGCTATTACGTGAGCCCGTCCGGTCAGCCCGTCGTGTTCTACTGCGGCAGTCAGGACAAGTTGAAAGCGTTCGCCGTGTTGACGTCGCCGTCGACGATGCTCAGTCAGATCGATCAAACGCTGATGACCTTCCATGGCCAGGGCGGCGCCGTGCCGGATATAACGTCGAACGGCACGACCGCCGGCACTGACATCGTTTGGGCGCTTGAACGTCCGAGCTCGACCGACGAAAACCTTACCCTCACTGCCTTCGACGCCGACCATCTCGCGACGCGACTCATCTCGCTGACTGCCGGTCCTTGGTTCAACATGGGTGGTGGAGACTTCGTCGCGGCGACGGTCATCGGCGGACGCGCATTTGCCGGCAGCGGCAACGCGCTAACAGGATTCGGGCTCCACTAAGCCTACGGCGTCGTGATGCCGCCGGTGAACGGATTGACGCTGACGCCAGCCGTCCGTTTGTCATCGACGCGCGAGCGCAGTTCGATCGTCACGACTTGATGTTGATCGGCCCACTGGCCGTGATCGACATATTGGATGCTGCCGTTGTGCGCGAAGAGGAACGGCGTGCCGCGGCGTAGCGGCCCTGAGCCGAGCGCGACATCCGAAAACGAACGGACGAATAGCGTCGCGCGGATGTGCGATTGCGGGTCGAGGCCGCTCGGACGTCCGCTGTAACACGTGTACTTGAGAGGATCCGCCGAGTCGATTTCGATTGTCGCTCCCTCGAACGGTTCGCTGTTCTGCGCGAAACGCTCGAGATAGCCGATGTCCTGCGACAGAACTGAAGCCGCATCGCCGGTTTGACGAGCGCGCGAGTATTCGACGTAGCGCGGCAGCACAGTCAAAAGCGCGATCACGCCGAGAATGGCACATACGATCACAAGCTCGATCATCGTGAAGCCCGCGCCACCGGAACGCGATGGCGATTTCACGGAAGCGGCCCGGAGCCTGACGAATTGCCGTCCGACCACGTATGCTTCTCGAATTGGTCCTCGCTTTGCAGAGTGAGCAGCGAATTGCCTATTTGATAGACGTGGACGAGCAAGTCGGTCGTGTCTAGGGCATGCTCTTGCCCCGCAGCGTCGCCAGGACTGTTGATTCCGACGGCGCTCGAATCGTCGACGTAGCCGACAACCTCGGAATATGGCGCCGCCGCATACACGCGGAGCAATACACCTGTGTCCCGGCGCGCCATTACGGCGCCGTTCGTGTAGACTGCGGCCGACGACTCGACCTGTACTACATATTCTTGTGCTCGCGAATTCGTCTGCACGTTGTAGTCGACGTGATTGTCAGATCCGTTGGCGGTCGAGATAAGTTCTTCTGTGGCGACCACGTACGTGTGATCGTCGATTGTGAATCGACGTTTACCCTGTGTCTCGCCGAGTTTTGTCTGAGTTGCACTCACGTCGCCGTGCTCTTGATCGAGCAGGGCTCGCACCCACGCGGTGCCGCCGTCGGCCCCGGCTAGCGCCTGGAGCGAGAACAGATCGGCCGTCGTCCGCTGCAACCGCAGCGTACCGATGTCGACGAGCACTGCGACGAGTGCCAGCAAGAGAACCGTTGAAAGAAGCACGCTGATGAGCGCAACGCCCCGACTGCTAAGGCAAGACCGAGCGCTGAGAGTCATTGTGACGGCGGACCTCCGTTCGAGTCCGGCGGTGCACCGACACCGGCGCCGATCCACGTTACGACATGCGCCAAGACGTCGCCCGAACTGTCCGTGACGGCGATGTCAAGATCGCTTTCGTCACGGATGGTCCCCGCCGAGACATTGACGGTCACGGTCAGTCCGCCATCGGACGTAGTCGTCGTGCCGTATGAAGGACTCGTCACGTAGGCACTTGCCGTCTCCTGATCGGCGAGCGCATTGGACGCGAGGACGACCGCCTCTGCACGTTCGCTCGCGATCGCGTCGGCGCGTGCCACTGCGGCGATCGACGGATAGACGGCGAGCAACACGATGCCGGCGAAGAGCGACGTTGCGAGCATCGTTTCGATCAGCGTGAATCCTGTCGCCGGCCTGCGAGTCGCTCGGCTGCGAATTCCGAGCTCGACGCGCGTGAACTTGCGTGGAAGGATGACGACGAACGGTACAGCCGGTGCGATGACGCGGACGAAGAGAATCGAACGTTGGATGAGCGCCGCGCGATTGTAGAAGTGCGGACCAACGCGATACTTGCTGCCGTCAAGCATCATCGTGCCGTCGGGTTCGACGAAGACAGTGACGCCCGCCGTTCGCCACCCGCGCGGATCGCGGGCCATTCGCTCGCATAGCGCCTCGATCAGAGCGTCGCGTCGCCACCACGCGACGATGCCCAAAGCGAGCACGAGAAGCGCGAATGCGATCGCCGCGACGCGTTGCGGCCACGCGACATCGACGGGAGGCCAGTCGTCCAATCCGATCGCGCGCGACGCCGCGAGCGTTGGAATGAGCGCGCCAGACGCCTTCATGGCGTGCCCTTGACCCTCGACCGCCGGCCGTACGACGTAATTGCTAACGGTGTAGGACGCTGACGGCTCGCCACCACGTAGCCGTAAGATTCGGTGGGGCACATCGAGCGGGCCGACGGCCCACCAGTCGTCGAGCGTGTAGGCGACATCCTCGCGCGTCTCGCGGAAACCGATGAGCTGCGATCCGGCCGGGTCCAAGAAAATCCGAAGATCGCCGTCATCCCAAAGAGACGGACTGTCGGTCCGAGCGACCGAGGAGCTCGCACTTTCGCCGAGCAGCGGCGCCCACGCATTCGAGAGCGCATCGGAATCGAACAGATCGTCGACGACGACAGAATCGCCGCCGACCGGCCTCAGGCTCGCGGCCTTTGGGTCGGCGTGCAAGTCGAACGATCGCGTGCGCTCATCGAGGATCCAACCTTTGTCATCGACGATGAGCGTGCCGTCGACGATGACCTGCTGGTCGTCGCGCTTGACCGTGTAGTCTATCCGACCTCGAAAATCGCGCATCGAGGCGAGAGCCGGCGGCATGTAGGACTGCGTCGTGGCGGCCCGGGCCGAGACTCCCGGAACCGATATCGAGATAGCCGCAAAGACGGCGACATACGCGAACCCGCGCGCCATCGAACGGATGTGCCGCGAGCCGCTCGCAAAGCGAATGCGCAAGATCGACCGCTCCGACACGGATGAGCGATAAGTGGGCGTATTGTAACGCCGAGCAACCTGGGCGTCAACCCGTTATCACGTGCGATACGATCCCGGGCAAGGTCGATCGGGTGC
>DASQJC010000385.1:0-2562 GCA_035631255.1 Candidatus Eremiobacteraceae bacterium
TAGGCGTCCACCTTGATCTCGACCGGCTGTCCGACGCGGACGTTCGTTATCTGCGTTTCCTTGAGATTCGCCACGACGTAGAGACCGCTTGTCGATGCGACCGCCATGACCGGCTGGCCGACTGACAGCGTGTCGCCGACGTCGACGGATTTCTTACTGATGACGCCGTCGACCGGCGCGGTGACGTTCGTGTACGACAGTTGAAGCTCGGCCGAGGCGAGCGCTGCGCGCGCGGCCGTGACCTGCGCGCTCGCGGTCTGCGCTTGCGCGACCTTGATGTCCGTCGTCTGGTTGCCCGTCTGTGCCTGAAGCAGTTGCGCGTTGCTCGCAGCGATGCCGGCCTGCGCTTGCTGCGCTGCGGCGCTCGCCTGCGAGACGCCCGCCTGCGAGATCGTGACGCCATGGGCCGCGGCCTGCTGGTTCGCGACCGCGTTGTCGTAGGCGGCTTGCGCGGCATCCCAGTCCGAACGCGGGATCGCGCCTTCCGCGACGAGTTGCTTCGCGCGGTTGAGGTCGTGCTGCGCCTTCACCGCATCGGCGGTGGCCGCATTCGCTTGCGCTTGCGCCGACGCGAGTTTGTTCTGCGCCTCGACAACGCCGGCGCTCGCCGCTTGCGTCTGGCCCGTCGCTTGTGCGACGCCGGCCTCAGCCTGCGCGGTTTGCGCGGCCGTCACGGCGGACTGAAGCGGCACGCCTTGCGCCGCGGCGTTCTGATTCGCGAGTGCCTGAGCGAGCGCGGCCTTCGCTTGCGCGATCGCGATGATGTAGTCGCTGTCGTCGATCTTCAATAGCTTGTCGCCCTTGTGCACGACTTGATTTTCATGCACGTAGACGCCGACGACCTGACCTTTCACACGCGCCGATATCGTCGTGATGTCGCCGCCGATCTGAGCGTCGTCCGTCGACACGTGATGCGACGCGTAGACGAGATAGCGCACGCCGAAGATGATGCCGACGATGGCGACGATGATCGCGATCGGGATCAGTATTCGGCGCTTGCGCCCCGTCGTCGCGACGTCGACCGATCCTTCGGGCGGTTGCGGCGGAGTTTGGAGGCGTTCTTGGGTCGTGGACATGATGGATGATCGCTCCTGATGATCGGTCGGCGGTTAGCGCGTCAGAGGTACGGTGTGGTTGGCGGATCCGACGTGGACCTCATACCCGTCGAACGTCGCGTTCGCTGTCGCCTTATACCCAGGCATGTCGATGTCAGCCGCCTGCGAATCGACCAGCAGGACGCCGTCGATCGGCGCGAAGTGCTGGTCCATCTCGATGCGGCCGCCGTTGACGTAGTACCATTCCATGCGCGTCACGGTATGCGACGCGAGGTCGACGAACGCGAGCGCGTGGTCTACTTGACCTTTGGTCCTCTCGGTCAAGCGAAGCGTGAGGGTGTTCGGCGCGGCGGGCGCGCTCGGATCTATCGCGATCGCGTACTTCTGCGACCACGCGGCCGGATCGCCGACGTCGCCGGAAACTTTTTGGAACGCGCTCGCGAGACTCGGCAGCGAGTCGAAGGTCACCGTATAGTGGCCGGGCTTCTCGTACGTCGTCGTACCGTCGAGATCGGCGGCGAGGAACGGGAAGCTGTGCAGCTGCACGGCGAGCTTGATGTGCGCGGAATACGCGCTCACCGCGTCCATGCGCTGCTCGAGTTGCGAGACGATCGTGTTGACGCTTTGGCCAGCGCTTTGGCCGTTCACCGCGGTCGTCGCCGCATCGGCGGGCGCCGCGGCCGTCGCGAGCGCCAGCGCTGCGGCGGCTGCGAGGATCTGGGACTTCATGACGCTTGAGCTTTCGATTCTATCTTTTCGGGCGCGAGTTGTTGCATGTGACCGCGGAGCTTGTCGAGGAGGACGACGAACTCGCGCTTCTCCTCCGACGAGAAGCACTCGGTCAATCGTTTGATGTTGCGGAGATGGAGCGGTGCGAACCACTCGAGGAACTTGACTGCTTTCTCCGTCAGCTGCGCGAGCACGACGCGACGATCATCCGGGTGATCGATCCGTAGGAGCAGGCCGTCCTCGACGAGGCCGTCGACGAGGCCCGTGATATTCGCGCGGGTGACGACGAGGTAGTCGCCGAGATCCGATAGCGAGCGTGTGTGGTTCGGCGAGCTGAAGAGCGACATGAGGACGTTGAAGCGCCCCGGCGACAGATCGTACTGCTTGAAATACGAGGTGACGAAGTTCTCGAACTCGGCCGACGTGCGCTTGAGCGTCACGATCGCGTTCACCGACTCGAAGTCAGCGTCGAAGTTCTTGCAGTGCGTGGCGATGCCGTCACGAAGGCTCTTGAGGTCTTCGCAGGGGCGGCCAGCCTGGGTGTCGCGTTCACGAGGGGGCATATTTGGTTTATCTCCTAATGGTTTACCGCCTAATTATAAACCACTTGAAATAATCCGTCAAGGCTTCCTATGTCCCGGGGTATAATGCACGCGGTGAAAACGGCTATTTGGTGACGCCACCCACCCGAGCCCCCACGCTCCGATCTTGGCGCCAGGCGCTCGCGCTTGGGGGTTAACCGTCATTTCTGCCCGGGGCGGCTTCGCTTCGCGGCTCG
>DASQJC010000386.1:0-3664 GCA_035631255.1 Candidatus Eremiobacteraceae bacterium
GTCAGGTATCCGACGAACTGCGAATTGTCGACGCCGTTCTGCGACGGATCGTGCGCCCATTCGAAGTCCTGGTTCGTCACGTGGACGGCGCGTTCGAACTGTAGGCGCCACGTCGTGCGGCCGTCGCCGCGCATGACCTTAAGTGGGATGCGCATCGTGACGATGTAACCCGTCGGCGTCTCCTTGCCGACGGAAGTCCACGACGGCGCGAAGGCCGAGTTCTCCGACGAGAACTCGTTATGCGTGCCGATCGGAGTCGCGACGAAGAAATATTCAAAGCCGTGATCGCCGCCGGGCCAGAAGTAGACGCGCACGACGTCGTCGGCCGCGAGCGCGACATCGTTCGAATGGATGGTCGCGGTGACCGGTTCTTTCTGCTGCGCGACGACCGCGACGTAGACGTACTGCGCATCCGCCATGATGTACGCGTCCGTCTTCTCCTCGGCCGGACGGCGGAATTGGTAATCCCAGTCGAGCGAGACGTGTGTCGCCTGTTTCCAAGCGGGATCGTCGAGCGTGCCGTCGATCTTGGGATCCTCGGCCACCTTCGCGATCGGCACATTGAACGACGCTACGTCGGCGCGAGCAGGCGCGCTGTCGAACGCTAACACAAGCGCGAACGCACACATGACTGCGACGAGACCGAGAGCTGCAAACCACGATTTCAGCTTCATATCTTCTTCAGCCAGTTTTCAACTAAGGAATTAGTTGATAGCTCGACTCTAGCACAAGTCTTCAGGATTGCCAAGTAGTAATAAAGCGATATTGGGGATATCAGCGATTAGTTTCTTGACTCGCGGTCTTCGCGGCTTTTAAACCCGTCCGGGCGTCAATCGGCGACGAGAGCGAGCGCTTCACGCAGCGTCGACGCTTGACCGGGCCCTTTGTCGGGCCGAAGTCGCACGACTCGTGGAAAGCGCATCGCTAGGCCGGACTCGTGGAGCGTACTCCGCTGGATGATATCGAAGGCGATCTCGACGACGACCGTCGGTTCGACCATGAGACGGCGGCCTTCGTCGACGAGTGTGTGGTCGAGGAACCAGCGAGTCATCGTCGCGATCTCGGCGTCCGTGAGACCGCTGTATGCCTTGCCGATGGTCACGAGCCGGTCGCCGTCACGAACGGCAAATGTATAGTCCGACAAGACATCGTTCCGCTTGCCGTGGCCATACTCGACCGCGACGACGACGCAGTCGAGCGTCGCCAGCTCCTTCTTCAGCTTGAACCACTGTCTGCCGCGACGCCCCGGCGCATACGCCGACGAGAGCAGTTTGATCATGAGGCCCTCGTTGCCGCGAGCACGGGCGGCGTCGAAAGCCGGTTCGAGCAGCGCCGCGCGCGCTTGCGCGTCACCGCTGAGCGTCGCGAACGTCGCGACCGCGAGGAGCACGTGCGCTCGGGCGGCAGCCGGCAGTGCTTCCACCCACGCCTCTAGGCGCGCGCGACGTTCGCCGAGCGGACGGTCGAACAGCAAGTCGTCGCTCTCCGCCAAGATGTCGAAGACGACGAGCGCGAGCGGCACGCCCTCGATGTGCGACGGATCGACGACCTTGCGCTGAAGACGACCTTGCAGGTGCTGGAACGGCAACGCGCGGCCGTCCTTGAAAGCGAGCAGTTCGCCGTCGACGATAGCGTGCGGCACCCCCGGCGCGCTCAGCGCGCCGACCACCTCGGGATACGAACGCGACACCTCGTTCAGGCGGCGGCTGAAGAGTTTCACCGACCCGTCATCGCAGTGCGCTTGGATACGGATGCCGTCGAACTTGTCCTCGAGCAGATATTCGCCTGGTTCGAGCTCCTTGTAGTCGCCGCCGAATCTCAGCGGTGAGGCGAGCATGAATCCGATCGGCTTGCCGTAGGCAACGCCGGCCTTCTCAAGTCCTCCGGCGCGTGCGAGCCCGGCGACGGCGCCGATGTCGCCGATCGCCATGAGCGCGCGCCGCACGTCTGCCGCGTCAGCTCCATACGCTGCGGCGAGCGCTTCGACCGTCAGCGCGACCTTGAGCCCGATACGCATGTCGCCGGTCGCGAGCTTGATGAGATATCTGACTTCCGGCGGCGTCGCGTCCGCGAGCAATTCCGCGAAGAGGATCGTCCGCTTGCGGTTCGCCCCACCGCCCGTCGCCGCCGCGATCTCACGAAACGACGCAGCGACACGAGATATCGTCAGCGGCTGCGCGAACAACGACGGCCTCGTCGCGTGCGAAGCGAGATCCGCGAGCGCGCTCCCGAGATCGCCGTGACGCCGGTATGCATCGCGCAGCGACGCGTCGTCGATCTCGAAAACGGAGCGCATCGCGTCGATCGCGAGCCGCCCGCCGAGACGCAACGAAGGCGATCCGGGCGGCGTCGCGTCGCCGCTCGCAAATGCAGCCGAAGCCGGCAGTACGTCGTCGGGAACGCCTTGGAGGTAGACCGCGACGAGCCGGATCTTCTCGTTCCTTTTCGTCGTCGCCGCGACGGCATCGCACATCGCCGCATAGTCTGCGAAGGGCGCGTCCATGACGTGCGTCTCGGTCGATCCGGTCACGACTTGGGGCGGCGACTCGAGAACAGCCGCTTGAGGTCGACGCGGCCCGACTTCGCGAGGATCGGCTTCCACAAATCGCCCGTGCGTTTCAAGAGCGCCGGCACATTGTCGATCCGAAAGTCGTCGATCTCGACGCCCTTTTCGATCTGCTTCCATGAGACCGGCATCGACACGGTCGCTTTCGGCGTCGGCCGCAGCGAGAAGATCGACGCGAGTGTGCGCCCCCACGCGTTTTGGTTGTAGTCGACGAGAATCCGGTTCTTCGGCCTTTTCGCGATCCTATATTCAGCGGTAATAAGCGCCGGGTTCGCTCGCGCGAGTTCGACCGCGATCGCCTTCGCGACGGTCCAGACTTCCTTTTGCGTCGGCCCGCGGACGATCGGCACGTAGACGTGGATGCCGCGCGAGCCGGTCGTCTTTGGGTACGCCGGCATGCCTAAGCCCTCGAGCGCGTCGCGCACGATGATCGCGGTCTCACGCACTTGCGCGAACGATCCGCCTTTGACTGGATCGAGATCGAAATGCAAGTAATCCGGCCGGTCGACGTCGTCGCATCGAGCGTACCACGGATTCAAGTCGATGCAGCCGAGGTTGATGACCCAGAGCAACGCGGCTAGATCATCGATGACCGGAAAGTCGATGACGTTGCCGCTGCGATGATCGACTCGGCACGTGCGGATCCAGTCAGGGCGCGGCGACGGTGCGCGCTTCATGAAGAAGAACGGCGCGGCCGCGCCGTTCGGATAGCGCTTCATGACCATCGCGCGGTCTTTGATGTGCGGCAACAGATACGGCGCGACGTCGGCATAATAGCGGAGCAGGTCGCGTTTCGTTATCGCCGGCCAGAAGCGTTTGTCGAGGTTGGTCAGCGACACAGTTCTGCCACCGACGTCGACCGTCGCGTCCTTGCTGGCGCCGATCGGATCCGCAGGTGCGGTGCGCCCCTTGCCTTTGCGCTCGGCCTTCATCCGTCGCCGTTATACCCGCTCCATGCGCGGCGGGCCTTGCCACTCCATTGACGCAGCTGCCGGAATCGTGCATAACAGCCGGGCCTGTGAGAGGGTGCAGGTCGCACTACTGATAATCTAGTTGCGCTTTGCGCCACCCATAGGAGGTTTCCGTGCTCGCAATCAT
>DASQJC010000387.1:0-4325 GCA_035631255.1 Candidatus Eremiobacteraceae bacterium
TCTGCCTTGAACGAACTGCGTGCAGAAGGTCTCGCGCCGACGATCGCGCTTCGCCCACTCTCGCTCGACGCCGTCGAACGGATCGTCGCCCGGCTCCCGATTGCGGATGCTGACCGTGCCCGCATCGCGCGCGTCGGCTTCGAGCGAAGCGAGGGCAACCCGCTTTTCCTCACGGAGGCGCTGCGCGATGGGCCTGACAAATGGCGTGGCGGCGAAGCATTGGCATCTCTCGTCGGCGCCCGGCTTGCGGCGTTGAGCGAAAACGGCCGCGATATCGCTGAGCTTGCAGCGGTGATCGGCCACGGCTTCCGCGTCGATCTCATCCGGGATGTCGCCGGTGTAGACGAGAGCCGTGTGCTCGACGGCGTCTACGAGTTGATGGATGCGCATCTCGTCCGCGAAGCGGGAGCCCGAGGACGGCACGATTTCGTATTCACGCATCATCTGATCCACGAGGCGATCTACGAGAGCATCGACGCGGCGGCCCGCGCGCGGCGCCACCGGCGCATCGCCGGAATCGTCGAAGAGCGCTTTGGGACAGATCCGTCTGCTGCGGCCGACCTTGCGCTTCAGCGCGAGCGCGGCGGCGACCCGATCGGTGCGGCCGACGCATACGTCGCTGCCGCGCGCTACGCCACCGAGTTGTTCGCAAACGACGACGCGATCAGACAGGCGACGCGGGCGCTCGCGTTGACGAACGACGATCGCGTGCGCGCGCAAGCGCTGCTCATCCGCGAGCTGGCGCTTGGCCGCGCGGCACGACGCGACGAACAGGCGGCTGACATCGAAGCGCTGCGATCGCTCGCCGTCTCGCTCGACGACGACGATCTCTCGTGGGAAACGCTGCGTCGCAAGATGCATCTGGACCGCGGACTGGCTGATGTCTCCGCGCACGCGGCCGCCGTCGCGGAAATGGAGGCGCGCGCCGCCGGATCGGATGACGAGCGCAGGCGAGCGGAAGCGCTTCTCGCACGCGCCGACCAGCTGGTCCTCATCACGAGCCACGCCCAGGCCGAAGAACCTGCGTTGCGTGCGCTCGATCTCTACGAACAGATCGGCGACGGTAGAGGCCAAATCGAGGCGCTCGCCTTGCTCGCGCAGATCGCGACCGTCGCGGGGGACTTCGACGGCACGCGGCGGTTCTTGTCGTCGTTGCGCAAGCGCACCGCAAGTTTGGCGGACAAGTCGCTTGCGTTGCGCGCGATCTCGACTGCGACCGTGACCGCGCTGCAGCGTTATCAGATCCAAGAGGCAGGCGAACTCGCGCGCGAAGGGTTGACGCTCGCGCGTGCGATCGGCGATCGGGAAGAGGAGGCGGATACGCTCCAGAGGTTGGCGATCGTCCTCACCTGGCAATCCGATTTCGACCTGTCACGACGGACGTTCGCTGAAGCAGCCGCGGCGATGGAAGCGATAGGGAACGCGCGTGGCCTATCGCACGCGCTCGCGAACGAGTTCGTACTCTCGATGCGGCTTGGTCTGCTCCAACATGCGTCTCGTCTTGGCGAACGCGCTCTTGCTCTGATCGAAAAGACCGGCGAGCTGCGGCCGCTTGTCGTGACAAAAGTGAACATGAGCCTCAACAACCTCCTCGGCGGCGATGCGGCGGAGGCGCGACGGCTCGGCATCGAGTCTTTAGGACTCGCACGACAGATAAAATTCCCCCTCTTCGAAGGAGCCGCGCTCTCCAACCTAGGGAACGCCGAGCGCGCCCTCGGCGACATCGAAGCTGGGCTGAAACATCTCGAAGAAGGCCTCGAGATCCGCAGACGTCTGCTCGAGCCTGCCGACGTGCTAGACGACCTATGCGACCTCGCCGTCGCGTACGTCCAGGCGGGCCAAACAGATCGAGCCGTCGAGACGGCCGAGGAGCTTCTAAGGTCCGCCGAGCAATCGACGGCGGGCGCATTCTGGCCGCACTACTGCTGGTGGGCCGGCGCGATCGTCCGCCGATCGACCGGCGATGTCCAGGCATCGGACGCACTGCTTTCGCGCTCATTCACGGTCATGGACGAGTTCGCGTCACGGATCGCCGACGAACGTACGCGAGCGGCGTTCCTCGCGTTACCCCTCTGCGTCGACGTGACGGCAGCAGTCGAGCTGGCCCGATGGCCTGCGCACGCGGGCGGTGCGACCGCCCGCTATAGTAGTAGCAAGAAGCGCAAACGGCAGGCTGGCGGACGTCACCCGCCACGGTAGCCATGCGCCTCGGAGACGACTGTTGGACGATCAAGAACCGCGGACGGAGCACGTCTTCCTCGTCCGGATGTGGACCGAGCGTGCCGGCGATCTCCAATGGCGCGGCTCCGTGCAGCACGTGGCGAGCGGCAGACGCCTTTTCGTAGGCAGCGCAACAGAAGTCGGCGACTTCATCGCGCTCCAGCTGCGCACTAATCCTAACTCTACCGAGCGGATCCGCGACACGTAGAACTTTGCGGGCTGAGCGGCACGCCCCGTGTACGGTCATCTGCTACGCTTCTCGTCGTCCGAGCCCAGACGAGGAGAGAGACATGCGACTTACCCGGATCGGCACTGTAGCGGTCCTGACAGCAGCGGCGCTGCTCGCTTTCTTGGGCGCGCCGAAGGCGAGAGCGGCCATCGAAGGAGCCATGTCGTGCGCTTTATCGACTCCCTGCCTCGAGTGGGATAACACGAGCGGCGGTATCGCGATCAAAGGCGTGTCCGCCAAGGGCAATGCGCTCGACGGACAGACGAAATACAAGAGCGCCGGCAAGACCGCAGGCAAGGCGGGCGTGCTCGGCGAGGACTTGAGCTCGTCGGGCAACCTTGATTCGGGCGTCCTCGGCGTGTCGACGAACGGTGCCGGCGTCACGGGAACATCCACCCTTTATAACGCCGTGCAAGGCTTCGCGTCGGGCGGCGCGAGCGGCGTCTACGGCCAGAATGAGTGGCCGTCAGGGTTCGGCGTCGCGGGGCGAGACGTGTCGACGACGCACGACAACAATGGCGCCGGCGTGCTCGCGGACGGCGGGAGCGCCGACGACGGGCTGCACGCGTTCGCGAGCGGGGCGAGCGCGAATGCGATCTACGCCTATTCTCAAAGCGCTTCGGCCATGGTGTTGAACCAGGGCCCGGCCAACGGCTCGCCCTTGCTAATCGTCGAAGGCGGGGCGGACCCATCGGGATTGCTCATCGAGGGCACGGGCAGATCCGGCGAGGTGTTCGGCCTCGACAAGGACGGGAACGCGACGCTTTCCGGAACGCTTAATGTGAGTCAGGTCGACGACACCGCCGGTGCGGTGATCTCAAGTCCCTCGAACAACACGACCGCGCTGACGTTGCGTTCGAGCACGTCGGGTCTCGGAGACAGCATTCTCGACATCAGGAATTCCACGGACACACCAGTTTTCGATGCGGCGGACGACGGCAACCTATACATCGACGGCCAGATCTTCACGCATGGATCCTGTGGTTCGGGGTGCATGGTCGGGAATAGGCGCGTCCGCTCTGTTGACGCATACGCTTCTATGGAAGCAGAACCGACCATAGAAGATAACGGGGAAGCGCAACTCGTCAACGGCGTCGCCGCCGTCGCGCTCGATCCGCAATTCGCGAACGCCATCGATCAGACGGCTGAATATCTCGTCTCGGTGACCCCGGAAGGCGACTGCGAAGGTCTATTCGTCGCATCGCGTGGCCCGAACGGCTTCACGGTACGCGAACTGCGGCATGGTCGACACGATGTGGCGTTCGAGTATCGAATCGTCGCGAAGCGATTCGGCGTCGACGCGCCGCGTCTGCCCATGAGCGACGTTCAATCGAGCCGCGACGGTCGAGCTAAAGCTCGACCGCTACATCATCCCTAGCTAGTTATCGCAGGCGTGGAGCGGATCGCTCGGCGTGGGAGTCGGGGTCGGAACCGGCACGTTGAACTGGAAGGTGTCGAAGTTGCCGTCGCCTTCCGCGCGTATGTGATGGAGCTGGATGGTCGACTTCTGGATCGTCACGACCTTGTAGCCGTTGACCATCCCGTAGTACTGGTCGAGCGCGACGTGATCGCCTTCGTTCCAATAGTACCAATCGATGTGATGGATGGTGCCATCGTGACGATCGACGACGACGTCCATCTCCCTGACTTCGCCTCGTATCTTCGGGTGCATCGTCAGGTTATATGCGTCGTTGTTCGCTGCTGCCGTGATGTTGTAGCAGCGCATCCAACGGCTCGCGAGTCCCACCGCGCCCTCGACCTTCGTGATGCCTTTGAGGTACGAGGGTGTGTGCGGGAAATCGTACGTCGTATAGCCCGGTTTGCTGAAGAACTGCGAGCCGTCTAGGATCGGGTGCAGCCACGGAAAGTTGACCTG
>DASQJC010000388.1:0-3751 GCA_035631255.1 Candidatus Eremiobacteraceae bacterium
CGCCTTGCACGAACAACGGGCGCTCCGGCGGCAAGAAGAGCACCGGACCGGACAACGGCGGCATCCGCTCGAGTTCTGCGACGTACGGCGGCGGCTGGACGAACGGAAGCACTTCGCGCAAGCCGCCGCACGACGTCGCAATGCCGGCTGTCGCTAGCAAACCGATTCCAAGGCAAGACGCCGCGATTCTCGAGCGTCGCGATATCCACTCGAGCGCGACGGCGGCGCACGCCGCGTACGCGATCGCGAGCAGCGTCGCCGCATGGAAGAATTCGCGCAAGAACGCCGTTGCTCCGACGTGCGCGAACAGCCATTGCCATACGATGCCGATCGGGCCGCGGACGCCCGAGACGAATGCGAAACCGATGAGACCGATCGCCGCGAATGCGTAGACGATACGCGATCGAGTCACGAGCACGGCTGCCGCGGCCAAGATCCCGATGCCCCACATCCCCCACTTGACGGCAGGCAGCGCCGCTGCGCCGAGCGTGCGCAAGAATTGCTCTGGATAACCCGCCGCGTAACCGAGGAGTGCGAACGAATCGCCGACGGACGAACTTTGCGAAAATTCCCATAGACCGTACGGGGGCGTGACCTCGGCGCCGCCGAGCGGACCGCGCACCGCGAGAAACCAGAGCGAAGGCAAGGCGAAGACGCACGAACCGATCGCGATCGTAAGCCAGACGCGGAGCGCGTGCGCATCTCGGAAGGCGAGCAGACCGACGATCGCCGCGAGCTCTGCAAACACCAAGTACTGGAGCTGGTTCGTCGAGAGAGCGAAGAGAAGCGCCGCGAACGCCGCGAGCGCGACGCTGCGCGCGGCATATGCGTCGAATGCGATCGTCAATCCCCATATGAATGCGCCGATCGCCGCCCACTCCGACGATTGACCGGATGCGATCTTAGCGAACAGCCACGGCGTAAGCGCGAACGCGCCCGCGCAGAACGCCGACCATACTATGGAAAGGCCGAGCGTTCGGCGCGCGAGCCTGAACGCGCCGGAGCACGCGACGAATATCGAAAACCAAAGGTATATCTTCGCCCCGATGTCGGCCGGAAAAATGCCGAGGCCGACTTTCAGCCAGGCGAGCGGATTGACCGTCGGAACGCTGTTCGGATGTCCGAGTCCCGCGTCGCTCCATGCGGACAGCTGCGATTGCCACAACGAAAACAAGCGATCGCTGAAAAGCGGCCACGTCCAATCGTGGAAGAACGCGGGCAGCCCGGCATGGAAGACGATCGGCCACGTCACTACCGTCGCGAGAATGGCGCCAAACACCCAACCCGCGGCGTTGTGCAGACGCGAATGCATCACGCGGCGCGTGTTCCAGACTCGCGCCGTCCGCGCCCTACTTTTCGGTGACGATTCTGCGAAAAAACACCCCGGCGGTCGCAACCGCCGGGGTGTTCAGTCGACCTATGGTGCCGTGTCGAAACCGATCTGATTGCCCGAGAACTCGGTGTACCACATGAAGCCCGCGGCTCCGTACGAGATATCGTGCGGTTCGCTGTTCGCCAACGGCACCGTGAACTCGGTGATCGAGCCGCCGGGCACGGTGGCTTTCGCGATCTTGTTCCCCGCGAACTCGGTGAACCAGACGGTATTCTCGCCCGGCGGTCCCGGCGTGATGAAGAGCGGCTTCGAATTCCCCGTCGGCGTCGGGAACTCGTTGATGACGCCGCTGGTGTTGATGCTGCCGATCTTGCTCGCGTTCTGTTCGGTGAACCACATCTGCCCGTCGGCGCCCGTCGTGATGCCGCCCGGTCCGGCGTTCGCCGTCGGCACCGCGTACTCGGTGATCGACCCGTCGCTCTTCACCTCGCCGATCCGGTCGCCGGTGAACTCGGTGAACCACATCGTGCCGTCGAGCGCCTGCGTGATGAAGGCAGGTTGCGACCCCGTATGCGGCAGTTTCATCTCGGTGATCGCGCCGCTCGAAGGATTGATCTTCGCGAGCTTGTTGCGGAACGTCTCGGAGAACCAGATGTTCCCATCCGATCCGACGGCAAGACCCCCTGGACCGGAGGCGGCTTTCGGCAGCGGGTACTCCGTGATCGTCCCTGCGGTCGTGATTTTCGCGATCTTATCGCCTGCGGTTTCTGTGAACCACAGGTTGCCATCCGGCCCGACGATGATGTGATCCGGGTGGCTCTTCGGCGTCGGTATCTTGAACTCGGTGATGTGATTATTCGTGTCGAGCTTGCCGACTTTGTTCTTCAGATCTTCCGTGAACCAGACGTTGCCGTCCGGACCCGTGACGATGCCGAGGGGTCCGCTGTCGCGCGACGGCACCTTGACGCCGACGAAATCGTCGGGCGACCCAGAACTGCGATGCTGCGCAACCCCGAACGGCCCGGGATTCGACGCGGGCGCCGACGATTGCACAACACTGTGACCTGAGCAAGCGGATAGCAAGAGAGCCGCACATGTGGCGAAAAGATAGAAGCGCGACATCGGATTGACTCCTTTGAGGACGACGATTTCGTCTACTATGCTATCCCGTTTGCCTTCCCGGCAAACGTGCCGTTCGTCTCAAAGCTGACGAACGTGTTATTGGATGTCTGCCCAGCGATACACGGTCGCGTCGAGAACCATCGAGTCTCCGCCGGGAACGAACAAGGTTCGCGGATCTCGTGCGAGACCGGAGCGTGCGCGTTCGACCGATTGCCATGAACCGCGAGTGAATAAATAGCGGAACTGCGTGCCGCCTTTGAGGTCGACCTGGATCCGGAAATGGCGGCCGTCGACTTTTTGCATCTTGATCGCTTGCGCGTTCCAGCCGCTTGAATCCGTCGTGATGTATATGTCGTCAGTCAACGGCGTTTCCGGCGGAACCTCGACGTCGATCGTGACGCGCACCGCGCTCGACAGCTGGCTGCGCAGCATCACCGGCGGCGGCGCGAGATCGGGATTCGGCTGCGGGCTCGACGCGACCGAGACGAGCGCGCGCGGTATCTGCGCGACCTGAATCCCCTCTGCGAGCGGTTCGAGCGACGTCCGCACGTCCGTGACGAGCGCAGTCGCTTGATCGATCGTGATGGATCCGAAGACGCCGGGGACGATCGCATATGACGGCGCCGCGCCTGTCTTGTCGTCGATGATCCGCACCGCCGGATCGAGCTTGAACGCGTCGCCGGTCGCGAGGACTATGTAGCCGCGTTCGAGGTCGACGATCTGCCCCGATGCGATGACGGGTAGACTCGTCGGATTTGCGCTCGGCGTTGGAGTCGCACTCGGGCTTGCCGTGGCGGCCGGTGAGGCGCTCGCGACCGCTGTAGCGGTCGGTGTTGGGGTAGGGCTGACCGACGGCGAGGGCGTCGGTGCCGCGACGCCGAGAGGCGAAGTCGCAAGCGCGATCGCTGACATAAAACAGGTCGCGACAGCGACCGCCGCGGCGGTCGACGATAAACGTCGACCGCTCCACCGAACCATCGCGGCCAGGCGGGTCTTCATTGCCCGGTCACCTGCAAGACGAACTGCGGCGACCAGCGCTGCCCTTTGAAGTTGAAGTAGTAGCTGCGCCCGATGCTGAGATAAAGCGCTTTCGTCACGCGCATGCGCGCTGTTGCGGTCACGGCGAGCGGCGCCGGCAGCTGTACGGGCGAGTATGCCGTCTTCTGCAGCGTCGTCGAGAACTGGAACTCCGGCGACGGCTGCCACGAGCCGTTGAGCGCGTACGTGCGCGAAACCGTTCTCGGATAGATCGACGGCACGCCGAAGGCCGGCAAGCCATTCGGTGAGAGCGGCGTC